>NZ_CABTJS010000139.1:0-1219 GCF_902485085.1 uncultured Kluyvera sp. | reverse complement strand
GAGAGGAAGGTGAGAATCCTTCCGGCCGAATATCTAAGGTTTCCAGAGTAAAGCTGATCTGCTCTGGGTAAGTCGGGGCCTAAGGCGAGGTCGAAAGACGTAGTCGATGGATAACAGGTTGAAATTCCTGTACTATGATATGACAGAACTGTGGGGACACGTGTGGAAAGCGGAAGCCGGGAATGGAAAGACCGGTGCAAGCAAGGTAGGAGACTGGTTGGCAAATCCGCCAGTCAATCTGAAGATGTGATGCGTACTGAAATATAAGTAAGGAAGTCCGTGAGCCATGCGTCAAGAAAAGCCGCTATTGTTCATATCGTACCCGTACCGTAAACCGACACAGGTGGATGAGGAGAGAATCCTAAGGCCGACGGGAGAAGCATTGTTAAGGAACTCGGCAAAATGACTCCGTAACTTCGGGAGAAGGAGTGCCAGTGAGAGCTGGCCGCAGAGAATTGGCCCAAGCAACTGTTTAGCAAAAACACAGGTCTATGCAAAACCGAAAGGTGAGGTATATGGGCTGACGCCTGCCCGGTGCTGGAAGGTTAAGGGGAGAGGTTAGTCGTAAGGCGAAGCTTTGAACTTAAGCCCCAGTAAACGGCGGCCGTAACTATAACGGTCCTAAGGTAGCGAAATTCCTTGTCGGGTAAGTTCCGACCCGCACGAAAGGCGTAATGATTTGGGCACTGTCTCAACAATGCACCCGGTGAAATTGAAATACCAGTGAAGATGCTGGTTACCTGCGCCAGGACGGAAAGACCCCATGGAGCTTTACTCCAGCTTGATACTGGGATTCGATATTGCATGTACAGGATAGGTGGGAGACTAGGAAGCGGTGACGCCAGTTGCCGCAGAGTCGCTGTTGGGATACCACCCTTGCAGTATTGGATTTCTAACCAGCAGCCGTGAACCGGCTGGGGGACAATGTCAGGTGGGGAGTTTGACTGGGGCGGTCGCCTCCGAAAGGGTATCGGAGGCGCTCAAAGGTTCCCTCAGAATGGTTGGAAACCATTCGAAGAGTGCAAAGGCAGAAGGGAGCTTGACTGCGACACCGACGGGTGGAGCAGGTACGAAAGTAGGACTTAGTGATCCGGTGGTATAAAGTGGGATTGCCATCGCTCAACGGATAAAAGCTACCCTGGGGATAACAGGCTTATCACTCCCAAGAGTTCACATCGACGGAGTGGTTTGGCACCTCGATGTCGGCTCATCGCATCCT
>NZ_CABTJS010000138.1:0-20608 GCF_902485085.1 uncultured Kluyvera sp. | reverse complement strand
CGGCAGCCATGTACAGCAGATCCATATTCAGGTTTTCCATGACAGTCTCCAGTTTGTTTCAGTTAAAACGTAGTAGTGTTGGTAAATTAATGCTCTTCAGACGCCATCGACAGATAGACGATCGTCAGAACCATGAAGATGAAGGCTTGCAGCGTAATGATCAGGATGTGGAAAATGGCCCACGGCACATTCAGAATCCACTGTGACCACCACGGCAACAGACCAGCAATCAGAATGAAAATCAGCTCACCGGCATACATGTTGCCGAAAAGTCGCAGACCGAGAGATACCGGTTTGGACAGCAGGCTTACCCCTTCAAGGATTAAGTTGACAGGAATAAATGCCCAGTGATTGAACGGCTGCAGTGTCAGCTCTTTAGTGAAGCCACCGATGCCTTTCATTTTGATGCTGTAGAACAGAATCAGGATAAACACGCCCAGTGCCATAGACAGGGTAATGTTTACGTCCGCAGACGGAACCACGCGCAGCGCCGGCAGGCCCAGTATATGCTCAGCAATATACGGCAGCAGGTCGATAGGCAGTAAGTCCATCAGGTTCATCAGGAAGACCCAGACGAAGATCGTCAGGGCAAGCGGAGCAATAACCTTGCTTTTGCCATGGTACATGTCTTTGACACTGCCATGAACGAAGCCGATTACCAGCTCAATCGCGGTCTGAAATTTACCCGGTACGCCGCTGGTTGCTTTTTTGGCAACGCTACGGAACGTAAGCAGGAACAACAGACCCAGCACCACCGAGAAGAACATGGAGTCAATATTGAGCGTCCAGAAGGTGGCTGGGGGGTTATGCGGATCTACCAGCGAGAAAGTACGCAGGTCCAGCTGAAGGTTATTCAGATGGTGTCCTATGTATTCCTGCGGCGTCATATTTTCAGAAGCCATGATGCCTTTTACCCTTTGTTGTTAATTACAGCGGGCGCCAGTATTTGAACCACTAGCACCAAAATCCATGTAACGATCAGCGGTAAGAATACCGCCTTAAAAACCGCCAACGCCACGACCAGTAACACCAGCATCGCAAGCACTTTGAACGCTTCCCCGAAGGCGAACGTCCAGGCCACTCGGCCTTTAGCGGGTGTATGTACCTGGTGACGCCAGGCAAAAATCATAAACAACATATTAGGCAGTAACACTGCCAGGCCTCCACACGCGGCGGAGATGCCCCAGAAGGGGTCTTTAAGGCTGAACAGCAATCCACTTGCTATCACTGCCAGAAGCTGAATGAACAGAAGCTTTCGAGCAACATTGCGACTCACGAACGACATAGACATCACGTTTGTACTCCTGCTCCCTTTGAGGTATGCCGCGTGTCGTATAAAACGTTCTTTAATGCTCTGAGTCAAGCATCAAAAAGCGGTCAAATTATACGGTGACACCCCGTGATTTCAAACAATAAGTAGCCAAAACGTGAATAAATATTTAATTATTTTTCATTCGCGCTATTTTTCTACTTTTCGCCAAAGTGTGAACGATCGTACAAAACTGCAAATACACCGAAAATAGTGGCTACAAAGCGTGCACGAGATCACATATTAAACATTTTCGAGCAAAACGCATAAATCATTGTAGCAAAACGGATACGCCCATCATTCTGATATCTAAGACTTAATTCGCCCACTCTTTTAAAAACACCGCGATACAGAACAAAAACCATTCATTGACATTTATAATAATTTATTAACATGACAAAAAGACGAACGGGCTGACTTTTAGCAGACTGATATTTTCCATGTTGACTATTTTAAGTCTTAACAAAAAAAGCCGCGTTAAGATGAAGATAAAGTAAAGTTAATTGCTGGTTAAATATAGCAGGTCACTGGCGCTAATTGTCGCGCATTTGTTAACACCAGAGCCCCCACTTTTTCTCTACTTTTTTTGATAAAAATTAAATTTTATTTGCTGTAATAATAACCAAATGACGCTCCCCTTCCAGCTGAGGAACTTTTAACGGCACCACGCTCGCAACGCTAAACGGCGCTGGAAGTTGGGCGATTTCCTCTTCCGGCAGTTGTCCCTTCAATGCGTAAAAGCGCCCAGCTTCACCAGGAAGATGATGACACCAGGTCACCATGTCGGTCAGTGAGGCAAAAGCACGGCTAATCACACCGTCAAACGGCGGTTCAGCCGGAAAATCTTCAACGCGGCTCTGCACCGGTGTGATGTTAGTCAGCGCTAACTCGTGCTGCACCTGGCGCAGAAAGCGGACGCGTTTGCCCAGGCTATCCAGCAGAGTGAAGTGGGCATCAGGGCGCACAATCGACAGCGGAATCCCCGGCAGACCTGGACCCGTACCCACATCGATAAAACGTTCACCCTCAAGCGATGGCGCGACCACAATACTGTCGAGAATATGGCGAACCAGCATCTCGTTAGGGTCTCGTACGGAGGTCAGGTTGTAGGCTTTATTCCACTTGTGCAGCATATCCACGTAGGCCACAAGCTGGTTTTTCTGGTGATCGGAGAGGGAAATTCCTGCTTCATTCAGCAGTCGAGAGAGTTTGTTGAGCACGGCGAATACCTGTTAGCGATAATATGCCGGATGACGGCTTCGCCTTATCCGGCTTAGGTTGTAGGCCCGGTCAGCGTAGCGCCACCGGGCAATGTTCGGTGCATTAAGCGCTGCGGCGCAGCAGACCTTGTTTTTTGAGCCATACCAGCAGAATGGAGATTGCCGCTGGCGTGATCCCGGAAATACGAGATGCCTGGCCTATCGAGACCGGTTTGTGATCGTTGAGTTTGGCGATCACTTCGTTGGACAGGCCATTAACCTGGCGATAGTCCAGCGTAGCAGGCAGCAAGGTGTTTTCGTTGCGCTGCTGTTTCTCGATTTCATCCTGCTGACGAGCGATATAACCTTCGTATTTGACCTGAATTTCTACCTGTTCTGCCGCCTGCGCGTCTTCCAGCATTGGCGTAAACGGGGTCAGAGCGGTCAGCTGTTCGTAGGTCATTTCCGGACGACGCAGCAGATCTTCGCCGCTGGCTTCGCGGGTCAGTGGCGCACTCAGGTGAGCATTCACTTCGGCTGCAGACTCAGATGACGGTGTAATCCAGGTGGATTTCAGGCGCTGACGTTCACGCTCGATGTTCTCCAGCTTCTCGTTGAAGCGAGCCCAACGAACGTCATCCACCATTCCCAGCTCACGGCCGATTTCGGTCAGACGCAGATCGGCGTTATCTTCACGCAGCATCAAGCGATACTCCGCGCGGGAGGTAAACATGCGGTACGGTTCTTTGGTACCAAGCGTGCAGAGGTCGTCCACCAGCACGCCGAGGTAAGCCTGATCGCGACGCGGCGCCCAGCCTTCTTTGTCGGCAGCCAGACGAGCGGCGTTAAGTCCGGCCAGCATGCCCTGAGCGGCCGCTTCTTCGTAGCCCGTGGTGCCGTTGATTTGACCAGCAAAGAACAGACCGTGGATGAATTTGCTTTCCAGCGTGAGTTTCAGATCGCGCGGGTCGAAGAAATCGTACTCAATGGCGTAGCCAGGGCGAACGATTCGCGCGTTTTCCATCCCTTGCATGGAACGGACAATTTGCATCTGCACGTCAAACGGCAGGCTGGTGGAGATGCCGTTTGGATAAATTTCGTTGGACGTCAGTCCTTCCGGCTCCAGGAAGACCTGATGCTGGTTACGATCGGCAAAGCGCATCACTTTATCTTCGATCGATGGACAGTATCGTGGGCCGATCCCTTCGATCACGCCAGCGTACATTGGGCTGCGATCGAGGTTATTGCGGATCACCTCGTGCGTTTTCTCGTTGGTATGCGTGACGTAGCACGGCATCTGACGAGGGTGCTGAGAGGCGTTCCCCAGGAAGGAGAAGACCGGCAGTGGATTATCACTGTTTTGCTGACCAAGGACGCTAAAGTCGATGGTGCGCGCGTCGATACGCGGCGGCGTACCGGTCTTCAGGCGACTAACGCGCAGCGGCAGTTCACGCAAACGGCGAGACAGCGGGATAGACGGCGGATCGCCAGCACGGCCACCGCTGTAGTTATCCAGACCAATATGAATTTTACCGTCAAGGAATGTCCCTACGGTGAGCACCACCGCTTTAGCGCGGAATTTGAGACCCATTTGGGTCACGGCGCCAACGACGCGATCGTTCTCAACAATCAGATCTTCAACCGCCTGCTGGAAGATCATCAGGTTCGGTTGGTTCTCCAGCGCGGTGCGTACCGCCTGACGATAGAGCACGCGATCCGCCTGTGCACGAGTAGCGCGAACGGCCGGGCCTTTGCTGGCGTTTAGTATCCTAAACTGAATGCCAGCCTGGTCGATCGCTGTAGCCATCAGGCCGCCAAGGGCATCCACTTCTTTTACCAGGTGTCCTTTCCCAATGCCGCCAATCGCCGGGTTGCAGCTCATCTGCCCCAACGTGTCGATATTGTGTGTCAAAAGCAGGGTCTGTTGACCCATTCGCGCTGCGGCCATCGCGGCCTCAGTGCCTGCATGACCCCCGCCAATGATGATGACGTCAAAAGGATCCTGATAAAACATGGTGGTTTGCCTCGCGTAAAGCGGTTTGAAAATGGATTGAAGCCCGGGCCGTGGATTCTACTCAACTTTAGTCGATGGAGAAAGGGTTCGGATCTTGGGTATTAAAAAGAAGATCTTTTTATTTAGAGATCTGTTCTATTGTGATCTCTTATTAGGATCGCCAACCTTTGTGGATAAGTCCGATCCGGATTTTAAGATCAACCGTTTAAGAAGGATCGTTAGCTGTGAATGATCGGTGATCCTGGTCAGTATAAGCTGGGATCAAAACGAAGGGTTATGCACAGGTCAAAAACCAGACAGAAGTTATTCTTTGGATAACTACCGGTTGATCCAAGCTTTTAACCAGAGTTATCCACACAATAAATTCCGATCTTTACAAATCTCTGAGCAAAAGATGCCACGATCCCAGCCAATTTTCGGCCGGATCTTCAGGAATCTCATGTTCGAGTACGTTGATCTTCAGCGTTTCGCCAATCTGTTTGGCCCCGCAGGCCTTCAGTTCGGCATCCAGCTTGTCGATCGCGCCGCAAAACGTGTCATATTCGCGGCTGCCAATCCCGATTGCGCCAAAGCGAACCTGGGAGAGATCCGGTTTTTGCTCACGTAACGCTTCATATAAAGGCAGCAGGTTGTCAGGAATGTCTCCGGCACCGTGCGTAGAACTGATAACCAGCCAGATCCCTTCAGTTGGCACTTCATCAAGCATCGGTCCGTGCAGCATTTTGCTGGTAAAACCGGCATCTTCCAGTTTTTCAGCCAGATGCTCTGCTACATATTCCGCACTGCCAAGCGTGCTGCCGCTGATAAGAGTAATGTCTGCCATGCTCGCCCACCTTTATATAGAAGGCGCATTGTACGCTGTGAACGAGCTGGGATCTACCTGTGGAAAAATGTGGGATTAAAAAAAACGATCAGGGCTTGATGGTACGCATTATCGGGTTTTGCAGGACGATCAAGGTTTCCGTGGACTGAATTTCATCAATTGTTTGGATCTTGTTGATAAGTACCTGCTGGAGGGCATCGATGGATTTACACATGACTTTAATAAAGATGCTGTAGTGCCCGGTGGTGTAATACGCCTCGGTCACTTCATCCAGGCTTTCCAGTCTTGCTAGTGCCGAAGGGTAATCCTTCGCACTCTTCAGAATGATGCCGATAAAGCAGCCCACGTCATAACCCAGCTGCTTAGGGCTCACGTCGACGTGCGCGCCGGTAATAATGCCCGCCTGCTTCATCTTCTCTACGCGAACATGAATAGTGCCGGGGCTTACGGCGAACTGTTTGGCCAGTTCGGCATAGGCGGTACGGGCATTGGCCATCAGCGCCTCAAGGATGCCGCGATCCAGATTGTCGATTTGATAATTTTCCATAGCTTTTTCTTATGAAGATTGATGATTCACTCTATTTTAGCCTGTTATTTTATTGAATCAAAAGTGTGTTAGGCTTTTTATTGTTTGATTATTGAATTGGTGCCCGGTTTTGTTGCTTAATCAATACCAACAGGACGCAGGAGTAAAAATAATGAAAACCGCATACATCGCAAAACAACGCCAGATTAGTTTCGTTAAATCCTATTTTTCCCGTCAGCTGGAAGAGAAGCTAGGGCTCGTAGAAGTTCAGGCGCCGATCTTAAGCCGCGTGGGAGATGGGACACAGGACAACCTGTCTGGTTGCGAGAAAGCGGTTCAGGTGAAAGTGAAAACACTGCCAGAAGCCCAGTTCGAAGTGGTTCATTCCCTTGCGAAGTGGAAACGTCAAACCCTGGGACAACACGACTTCAGCGCGGGCGAAGGGCTATACACGCACATGAAGGCCCTTCGCCCCGATGAAGACCGACTCACCGCCATTCACTCTGTCTACGTTGACCAGTGGGACTGGGAACGCGTAATGGGTGATGAAGAGCGCCATGCGGGTACGCTGGAAAGCACCGTGAAGGCAATCTGGGCGGGTATTAAAGAAACTGAAATTGCCGTGAGCAAAGAATTTGGTCTGACACCGTTCCTGCCAGAACAGATCCACTTTGTTCATAGCGAAACGCTGCTGAGCCGCTACCCGGGCCTCGATGCGAAAGGCCGTGAGCGCGCGATTGCTAAAGAGCTGGGCGCGGTCTTCCTGATGGGTATCGGCGGTAAACTTTCTGATGGCGAGCGCCACGACGTTCGTGCGCCGGACTATGACGACTGGAGCACGCCAACGGCGTCCGGCCTCTCTGGTCTGAACGGCGATATTCTGGTGTGGAACCCGGTACTGGAAGACGCCTTCGAGCTTTCCTCTATGGGGATCCGCGTCGATGCCAAAGCGCTGAAGCATCAGCTGGCGTTAACCGGTGACGAAGATCGTTTGAAGCTGGAATGGCATCAGGCGCTGCTGCGCGGTGAAATGCCGCAGACTATCGGCGGCGGCATTGGTCAGTCTCGTTTGACGATGCTGTTGCTGCAGCTCTCCCATATCGGGCAGGTGCAGTGCGGCGTATGGCCAGCACAGGTTCGTGAGAGCGTCTCTGCTCTGCTGTAATGCTTAAATCAACGCTGCCAGCGTCTTAGCAGGCGGCTTCTCAACCCGGTATCAAAGCGCCAGATATGATCGAAGATGCGCATGATCCCGGGTTTTCCATGTGCAGACATCGCCACCGCATGAAAACGGTGCTGATATTTGTGCTGCAGATCCCCTACCTTCTTCACCACCTCATCCGGCAGCCGCTGGGCGATAAAATCGGAAATGACTACCGCGTCGGCATCCTGCCACTGCGGGTTTTGCAGCTGCTCGATAACCGCACGTAGGCAGCTCGCCATATCGGTACCGCCGCGAAAGCGCTGGCTTAAAAAGCGGATCGCCTGCTCCAGCCCCTGACGGTCCGTCAGTTCGTAGCGCACGACTTCCGTTGAGAACAGCATGATGTAGCAGCGTCGGTTATCCGCCAGCGCCACGCGCATCAGCGCAAGGCAAAACGCTTTGGCGCACTGCTCGTTGAAACCGCCCATTGAGCCAGAGGTATCCACGCAGACCACAAACGGGCCGCGAGGCTGTTCATCCTCATCCTGATGAACCACCGGGCGTTCGGTGACCTTTTCACGCCAGGCATCGCCATGCAGCCGATAGGTCAGCAGCTGCTTCTCCACCAGCCGACGGTAAAATTCATACTCCAGCTCGGTCATTCCCAGCGTTGCCAGCTCTGGCGGTAGCAGGCGCAGGATATCGTCGCTTTGCTGAATGCCATCGACCTGCTCTGGTACGGTTGAGGGTTCGCGCACCATGGTGCGGAAAGTCTCCATCGGCGCGTCTTTCTTTGGCACCGATTTCGCCTCGCGGGAACGCCCAAGCTGCTCCGCCAGGCGCATCAGTTCCGGCTGCTGGCTGAGAAACTCGCCGTATTTGACGATCAGCTGATAGTCGGCACGCTTGAGCTGTCCGGCACTCATATCCCATAGCCGCCCGCCCGCGCTGTCGTTTTCTACCAGCACAGGTTCCAGCTGGCCGCTCAAGGTCATGCGCTCCTGTACTTCGCTCAGCAGCTGTTCGCGCTCTTCTTCCAGCATTTGTTGATTAAGTGACGTCACCTGAACGACCAGGCTCAGGCGCCAGCGCTGCAGGAACAGGGTGTGCAGCGCGGGGGTAAAGGTGGCGTTGTTGGCAACCAACTGCTGAGCCTGGGCGGCGAACGGCGATCGTAGACGTGTCAGCAGCGCCAGAATCTGCGGTAGTTGGACGATGAACTGTGCGGTAGAGAGAAGCTGGCTCTGCTGATAACAGATAACCTCTTCTTCCAGCTCTGGCGGAACCGGCGCCCCTTTCAGGCGGCCTTTAAAGGTCTCGCGCCAGCGGGGAAGATCGTCGGTGATGGCCGTTTTTAAACGAGGAAACTTTTCAAAAAAGATAGCCAACTGCGGAGAAGCCAGCAGGGCGATGATCATCTCTTCGATCATCCCCTCTTCGCTGACCGCCAGCATGACGTTGAGCGTATCGATAGTCAGCATTAAACCTGTGCCTGCTTAATTTGCGCGGCCACATCCTGCAGGCTGGCTTCAATGCGGCCGAGCCACTCTTCATTAATAAAGAGGCATTTTTGTTGTTCGCTAAAGCGGTTGTGCTGCTGGTGCCACTCTTCATCCAGCGCGAGCAGCTGCTGGCGGATTTCCGCCGGCATATTCTCCGTCGTTCCCGTTCCAGGCAGTGATAAACGTGTTCCCTGAAGGCTGACATCGCGCACCACCAGGTGCTGACTGGCATCGACTTCCATATTCAGCGCCAGCGCAAAGCCGATGCCGTTGAGCTTGCCGCGGATTTCACCGCTTTTCTCCAGCCAGTTGGCCAGCGCCTGACGTTCAAAGGTGATGTGAATAACCTCGATATCGTGCAGCTTGAGCGGTTTTTGCAGCAGCAGCGTGACCGTAGGCGACTGCACCTCAGGTGGCAGCTCGTAGTGCGGTTTGCGGCTGAACATACCGCCCAGGCGCGTCACCTTGAGCGCCGTTTTATCGCTTTGCTGTTGCTGAATTTGCAGACGCTGCTGGGTGATAGCGCCCAGCTTGTTGAGCATGGCCTGTTGCTGCCATGCATGCCCGGTCATCAAAATATCTATTTGTTGTTGCAGCAGATTTCGGCTCTCTGCGTCATGCCAGAGACACTCTTTTAAGAGGATCAGATCGATTGGCGCGATCGTATCGCGGCCGCTGAAGAAGGCGCAGGCCTGAAGCAGGCGGATCGCTTTTTTCCAGCGACGGTCGGAAACGTAAGGTGCATTCGGTAGGTTATCGAGCTGCTGGCGCAGGGTGAAGATCAGTTCAAACACCGCATCCGGCAGCTTCACATTGCCGATATCCTTCTGCCACTGGAAGTACTCTTCATCAGTGACCTGAAGGTTGGCTGGAATCGGGTTGTCGTTCTCGTCCTGCTGGCTAATCAACATCGAGCGGAAATTGCCTTTATCCTGCACTTTATCGAGCCACAGGCGAATCAGCATACGGTCGTACAGCGCTTCAAGGCTGCTTTCCGCTTCCGGCAGTTCATTGGAGGCGGTCACCAGCAGGCGCATTGGAATTTTTTCGACGCTGGCGCCGTTACGAAAGTGACGCTCGTTGATGGCGGTCAATAGGGTGTTCAGAATCGCCGGGCCAGCTTTCCAGATCTCATCAAGAAAGACGATTTCCGCTTCGGGCAAATAACCCGCGGTCAGACGCTCATAGCGCCCTTCATCTTTTAAGGCCTGAATAGAGAGCGGGCCGAATACCTCTTCCGGCGTAGAGAAACGGGTCATCAGGTATTCAAAGGCGCGGGCGTGCTGGAAGGCAAACTTCAGGCGGCGGGCTATCAGGCTTTTGGCGATGCCGGGAGGGCCGAGTAAAAACACGCTCTCACCGCTCAGGGCCGCCAGCAGGCACAGCCGCATGGCGTGGCTACGCTCAAAAAGGCCTTTCTCCAGCGCGCTGCTCAGGCGCGAAATTCTTTCTGCTAATAAATGTGGTTGCGCCATAATTAAGTTGCGTCCTTTCACCGTTTATTCTGCTAACTGGCTGAGTATAGACGTATAACTCTTTAGGTGAATAGCCTGAATAGTACCTCGCTATTTCTTGAGGCAGGTTAAGATGACGCAATTAAGGGGTACGATTTTGACGTTAATCGTGCATACTGTGCGCTTTTGGTGGGCCAAGGGACTAGGCACACATTTGTTTCGTAAACGAAAGACTAGTCTATGAGCACTGATAAGAAACAATCTTTATCAGCGATTACACTCGCTGCAATTGGCGTGGTATACGGCGATATTGGTACCAGCCCTCTTTATACGCTTCGTGAATGTTTATCTGGGCAGTTTGGTTTTGGCGTCGAACGTGACGCGGTTTTTGGCTTTCTGTCATTAATTTTCTGGCTGCTGATTTTTACAGTATCACTCAAATACATTACCTTCGTGATGCGGGCGGATAACGCCGGTGAAGGTGGGATCCTCACGCTGATGTCGCTTGCCGGGCGTAATACCTCTGCAAGAACGACCTCGGTGTTGGTGATCCTCGGACTGATTGGGGGAAGCTTCTTCTATGGTGAAGTGGTGATTACCCCGGCCATCTCGGTGATGTCGGCGATCGAAGGTCTTGAGATCATCGCGCCTACGCTCGATACCTGGATTGTCCCCATTTCGATTATTGTCCTGACGCTGCTTTTTGCTATCCAGAAGCACGGTACCAGCATGGTTGGCAAACTGTTCGCGCCAATTATGCTTATCTGGTTCCTGCTGCTGGCGGTATTGGGTGCGCGGAGCATTATTGCGAACCCGGATGTCCTGCACGCGCTGAACCCTTACTGGGCGGTGAACTTCTTCCTGCAATATAAAACGGTCTCCTTCGTCGCGTTGGGCGCGGTGGTGCTGTCGATTACCGGGGTGGAAGCGCTGTATGCCGATATGGGTCACTTCGGGAAATTGCCGATTCGTCTGGCCTGGTTCTCGGTGGTGCTGCCTTCGCTGGTGCTGAACTACTTTGGTCAGGGCGCGCTGCTGTTAAAGCACCCGGAAGCCATTAAGAACCCGTTCTTCCTGCTGGCTCCTGATTGGGCGCTGATTCCAATGCTGGTGATTGCGGCATTGGCGACGGTTATCGCCTCTCAGGCGGTTATCTCCGGGGTCTTCTCGCTGACTCGCCAGGCGGTGCGCCTGGGGTATCTGTCACCGATGCGCATTATTCACACCTCGGAAATGGAGTCCGGCCAGATCTACATTCCGTTTATCAACTGGCTGCTCTATATCTCAGTGGTAGTGGTTATCGTCAGCTTTGAGCACTCCTCAAACCTGGCGGCGGCGTACGGTATTGCCGTGACCGGGACCATGGTGCTGACGACAATTCTGTTCACTACGGTGGCAAGGAAGAACTGGCGCTGGAATAAGTTCTTTGTGGCGCTGCTGTTCGTGGCATTTATGTGCATCGACATCCCGCTGTTCTCAGCGAACCTCGATAAAATCGTCTCCGGTGGTTGGCTGCCGCTGACGCTGGCGCTGATCATGTTCACCATCATGACCACCTGGAAAAGCGAGCGTTTCCGCCTGCTGCGTCGTATGCATGAACATGGTAACTCTCTGGAGGCCATGATCGCCTCACTGGAGAAATCACCGCCGGTACGCGTACCGGGCACCGCGGTGTATATGTCTCGTGCGCTGAACGTGATTCCGTTTGCCATGCTGCATAACCTCAAGCACAACAAGGTGCTGCACGAGCGGGTTATCCTGCTGACGCTGCGTACCGAAGATGCGCCGTACGTGCATAACGTCCGTCGCGTGCAGATTGAGCAGCTTTCGCCGACCTTCTGGCGCGTGGTGGCCAGCTACGGCTGGCGTGAAACGCCAAACGTGGAAGAGGTGTTCCACCGCTGTGGTCTGGAAGGCCTAAGCTGCCGAATGATGGAAACGTCGTTCTTTATGTCGCACGAGTCGCTGATTGTCGGCAAGCGTCCGTGGTACCTGCGCCTGCGCGGCAAGCTCTATCTGCTGCTCCAGCGCAACGCGCTTCGCGCGCCGGATCAGTTCGAGATCCCGCCGAACCGTGTTATTGAACTGGGCACCCAGGTCGAAATCTAACGCTATCAACGCCCTCCCTCATTTTGACGGAGGGCGTTTTTTTATCCCCTCTCCTTCATTCGCGAAACGTTTCGATGGCGATCACATTTCTATAACCTGATGGTGGTTTTATGTTCGCCCTTCAGACTAAACTGATGCTAGCGAAACGTTTCGCTAGTGGAGCAAGAAAACAAAATGAAGAAAGGCACGGTACTCAACTCTGAAATCTCGTCGGTTATCTCCCGTCTGGGGCATACCGATACGCTGGTGGTGTGCGATGCGGGCTTACCTATTCCCCGCAGCACGGCGCGCATTGATATGGCGCTGACCCAGGGCGTTCCCACCTTTATGCAGGTGCTGGGCGTGGTGACGCAGGAGATGCAGGTCGAGGCCGCCATTCTCGCCGCGGAAATTCAACAAAATAATCCGCAGCTTCACGAAGCGTTGCTCAAACACATTGAGCAGCTGCAGCAACACCAGGGAAACACCATTGATGTTCGTTACGTCTCACATGAACAGTTCAAACAACAAACCGCAGACAGTCAGGCGGTGATTCGCAGCGGGGAGTGTTCCCCGTATGCGAATATCATTCTCTGTGCTGGCGTCACCTTCTGAGGCCATCATGGACGCACTCTTACAACTTAAAGGGATCGATAAATCGTTCCCGGGCGTAAAGGCGCTCTCTGGCGCCGCGCTGAACGTCTACTCCGGCCGCGTGATGGCGCTGGTGGGCGAGAACGGCGCGGGCAAATCCACCATGATGAAAGTGCTGACCGGGATCTACGCCCGCGACGCGGGTTCACTATTATGGCTGGGTAAAGAGACCACCTTTAACGGTCCAAAATCTTCCCAGGAAGCCGGTATTGGCATCATCCACCAGGAGCTGAACCTGATCCCGCAGCTGACGATTGCCGAGAACATTTTCCTCGGCCGTGAGTTCGTGAATCGCTTTGGCAAAATCGACTGGAAGAAGATGTATGCCGAAGCCGATATCCTGCTGGCAAAACTCAATCTGCGTTTTAAGAGCGACCGCCTGGTAGGCGACCTCTCTATTGGCGATCAGCAGATGGTGGAAATTGCCAAGGTGCTGAGCTTTGAGTCGAAGGTCATCGTAATGGATGAACCGACCGATGCGCTGACCGATACTGAAACCGAGTCCCTGTTCCGCGTCATCCGCGAGCTGAAATCGCAGGGGCGCGGCATTGTCTATATCTCCCACCGCATGAAAGAGATTTTCGAGATCTGCGACGACGTCACCGTGTTCCGCGACGGGCAGTTTATTGCCGAGCGTGAAGTGGCGAGCCTCGACGAAGACCGTCTGATTGAAATGATGGTTGGGCGCAAACTTGAAGATCAGTACCCGCATCTTGATAAAACGCCGGGTGAGATCCGCCTGAAGGTAGATGCGCTGTGTGGGCCGGGCGTGGAAAACGTCACCTTCACCCTGCGTAAAGGCGAAATCCTTGGCGTTGCCGGGCTGATGGGCGCTGGACGTACCGAACTGATGAAGGTGCTGTACGGCGCACTGCCGCGCACCAGCGGCTACGTGACTCTCGACGGTCATGAAGTGGTGACCCGTTCACCGCAGGACGGTCTGGCAAACGGCATCGTTTATATCTCCGAAGACCGTAAGCGCGATGGTCTGGTGCTGGGCATGTCGGTGAAAGAGAACATGTCGCTAACCGCGCTGCGCTACTTCAGCCGTGCCGGCGGTGGCCTGAAGCATAAAGATGAACAGCAGGCGGTCGGCGACTTTATCCGCCTGTTTAACGTTAAAACGCCTTCCATGGAACAGGCTATCGGCCTGCTTTCCGGCGGTAATCAGCAGAAAGTGGCGATTGCCCGTGGCCTGATGACCCGTCCGAAGGTGCTGATCCTCGATGAACCGACGCGCGGCGTCGACGTGGGGGCGAAGAAAGAGATTTATCAGCTTATCAACCAGTTCAAGGCCGACGGCCTGAGCATCATTCTGGTCTCCTCGGAGATGCCGGAAGTATTGGGGATGAGCGATCGCATTATTGTGATGCATGAAGGGCATCTCGGCGGTGAGTTCTCACGCGAGCAGGCCACCCAGGAAGTATTAATGGCTGCCGCTGTGGGCAAGCTTAACCGCGTGAACCAGGAGTAAAAAAGATGACAACCCAGTCTGTGGCGGGTCGCCGCTATTTCACTAAAGCGTGGCTGCTGGAGCAAAAATCGCTGATAGCCCTGCTGGTGCTTATAGCGATTGTATCGACCATGAGCCCGAACTTTTTTACCGTCAATAACCTGTTCAACATCCTGCAGCAAACCTCCGTGAATGCGATCATGGCGGTCGGGATGACGCTGGTCATTTTAACGTCGGGGATCGACCTGTCCGTCGGTTCTCTGCTGGCGTTGACCGGCGCGGTCGCCGCGTCGATTGTCGGCATCGAAGTTAATGCGCTGGTGGCGGTTGCTGCCGCACTCGCATTAGGTGCCGCAATCGGGGCCGTTACTGGCGTTATCGTTGCCAAAGGGCGCGTTCAGGCGTTTATTGCCACTCTGGTGATGATGCTGCTGCTGCGTGGTGTGACCATGGTGTACACCAACGGAAGCCCGGTGAATACCGGGTTTACCGATAACGCCGACGTCTTCGGCTGGTTTGGGATTGGTCGTCCGCTGGGCATTCCGACCCCGGTATGGATCATGGGGATTGTCTTCCTCGCCGCGTGGTACATGCTGCATCACACCCGTCTGGGTCGTTATATCTATGCGCTGGGCGGGAACGAAGCGGCAACGCGTCTTTCCGGTATCAGCGTCAACAAAGTCAAAATTATCGTCTACTCTCTGTGCGGGCTGCTGTCGGCGCTGGCGGGGATTATCGAAGTGGCGCGTCTCTCTTCTGCGCAACCGACGGCGGGTACCGGCTATGAGCTGGATGCCATCGCGGCGGTGGTGCTGGGCGGTACCAGCCTGGCAGGCGGTAAAGGTCGTATCGTCGGCACGCTTATCGGTGCGCTGATTCTTGGGTTCTTGAACAACGGTTTGAACTTGTTAGGCGTTTCTTCTTATTACCAGATGATCGTTAAAGCAGTCGTCATTTTGCTGGCGGTGCTGGTGGACAACAAAAAGTAGTAATTCACGACACTACAGGACATCTTAGATATGAACATGAAAAAACTGGCTACCCTGGTTTCTGCGGTTGCGCTGAGCGCCACCGTGAGTGCGAACGCGATGGCGAAAGACACCATTGCGCTGGTTATCTCTACCCTGAATAACCCGTTCTTCGTCTCCCTGAAGGATGGCGCGCAGAAAGAAGCCGATAAACTGGGTTACAACCTGGTGGTTCTGGATTCACAGAATAACCCGGCGAAAGAGCTGGCTAACGTTCAGGATTTAACGGTTCGTGGCACCAAAATTCTGCTGATCAACCCAACGGATTCCGATGCTGTAGGTAACGCTATTAAGATGGCTAACCAGGCGAAAATCCCGGTTATCACCCTTGACCGTGTTGCCTCTAAAGGTGAAGTCGTAAGCCACATCGCTTCCGATAACGTGCTGGGCGGCAAAATCGCTGGTGATTACATCGCGAAGAAAGCCGGTGAAGGCGCAAAGGTTATAGAACTGCAGGGGATTGCTGGGACTTCCGCAGCGCGTGAGCGTGGCGAAGGCTTCCAGCAGGCCGTTGCTGCTCACAAATTTAACGTTCTGGCGAGCCAGCCTGCCGACTTCGACCGTACTAAAGGTCTGAACGTCATGCAGAACCTGCTGACTGCGCATCCGGACGTGAAAGCTGTCTTCGCGCAGAACGACGAAATGGCGCTGGGCGCACTGCGTGCGCTGCAGACCGCCGGTAAATCCGATGTGATGGTGGTTGGGTTTGACGGTACGCCAGATGGCGAGAAAGCGGTAAAAGATGGCAAACTGGCGGCGACTATCGCGCAGTTACCTGACCAGATCGGTGCGACCGGCGTGGAAACCGCTGACAAAGTACTGAAAGGCGAAAAGGTCCAGGCGAAATATCCTGTTGACCTGAAGCTGGTAATTAAGCAGTAATAACGCGAATGCGATTCAGGTTCTCGCAGCCTGAGGGACAACATCAAAAATAAAAGCAGGGCACGCGCCACCGGTTAGTCAGCCGGTGGCGCATCTTACCGGACATACCGAAAATGAAAACCGCAGGCAAACTCGTCGTCCTTGGCAGCATCAATGCCGATCACATTCTCAATCTTGAATCATTCCCGACGCCTGGCGAAACTGTCACCGGTAGCCATTATCAGGTCGCTTTTGGCGGTAAAGGTGCTAATCAGGCGGTTGCTGCCGGGCGCAGCGGCGCGGATATTGCGTTTATTGCCTGTACGGGCGACGACGATATCGGCGAGCGTATCCGTAAACAGTTACAGGTTGACCGCATCGATACCGCGCCGGTGAGCGCCGTGGCGGGCGAGTCGACAGGTGTAGCGCTGATCTTCGTGAACGGTGAAGGCGAAAACGTCATTGGTATCCATGCCGGAGCCAACGCCGCATTATCAACTTCATTAGTCGACGCACAGCGCGAGCGTATCGCCCAGGCTGACGCGCTGTTAATGCAGCTTGAATCCCCGCTGGACAGCGTACTGCTGGCCGCTCAGATTGCCCACCAGAACCAGACCTCCGTGGTATTAAACCCGGCCCCGGCGCGCGCGTTGTCGGATGAGTTGCTGTCGCTGGTGGATATCATTACCCCGAACGAAACCGAAGCTGAGAAGCTGACGGGCGTGCGGGTAGAAAACGATGAAGACGCTGCGAAAGCCGCGCAGGTGCTGCATGCCAAAGGTATCGAAACGGTGATCATCACCCTCGGCAGCCGTGGCGTATGGGCCAGCGTGAAGGGCGAAGGGCGCCGCGTACCGGGCTTTAAAGTCCAGGCCATCGATACCATTGCGGCAGGTGACACCTTTAACGGTGCGCTGATGACCGCGCTGCTGGAAAATACGCCGCTGGCGGAGGCGCTGCGCTTTGCTCATGCAGCCGCAGCTATTGCGGTTACGCGTAAAGGCGCTCAGCCATCGGTTCCGTGGCGTGAAGAGATCGACGAATTCTTACGTCAACAGGGGTAATGCTTGGCCACGATGAAGGATGTTGCTCGCCTGGCGGGCGTTTCCACCTCAACCGTATCGCACGTCATCAATAAAGACAGGTTCGTCAGCGAGGCGGTCACCGAGAAAGTTGATGCGGCCATCAAAACGCTGAACTACGCGCCGTCTGCACTAGCGCGTAGCCTCAAGTTGAATCAAACCCATACCATCGGCATGCTGATCACCGCCAGTACCAACCCGTTCTACTCTGAGCTGGTGCGCGGCGTAGAACGCAGCTGTTTTGAGCGCGGCTACAGCCTGGTGCTGTGCAACACCGAAGGCGACGAGCAGCGAATGAATCGCAATCTTGAGACGCTGATGCAAAAGCGCGTCGATGGGCTGCTGTTGCTGTGCACCGAAACGCACCAGCCGTCGCTGGAGATCATGCAGCGCTACCCTTCTATTCCTTCCGTGATGATGGACTGGGCACCCTTCGACGGTGACAGCGACCTGATTCAGGATAACTCGCTGCTCGGCGGCGATATGGCGACCCGCTACCTGATTGAACGCGGCCATACGCGGATTGCCTGCATTGCTGGCCCATTAGATAAAACGCCGGCGCGTTTGCGGCTGGAGGGGTACCGGGAAGCAATGCATAACGCGAAGCTGCCCATCCCGGACGGCTATGAAATTACCAGCAACTTCGAATTCGGCGGCGGTCTGGAGGCGATGCAACAGTTGCTGAAGCATCCTGAGCGTCCGGATGCGGTCTTTGTCGGCAATGACGCCATGGCGGTCGGTGCTTATCAGGCACTGTATCAGGCCGGTTTGCGTATTCCGCAGGACATGGCGGTGATTGGCTATGATGATATCGAGCTGGCGCGCTACATGACGCCACCGCTGACCACTATTCATCAACCGAAAGATGAACTTGGCGAGCTGGCGATTGATGTGTTGATTCATCGCATCGCGCAGCCCGGGCAGAAACAGCAGCGTATGCAGCTGACGCCCGAGCTGGTGGTTCGCGGCTCCGTGTGAGGCTAGTGCTTTTCTTTTATTAAGTTGCGGCCATCTTTCGGCCGCAGTAGCAGGAACATCAGCGCGGATATCGCCGTAATCACGCCCATGGTAATAAAGGTATAGTGGAACTGATCGATGGTTGAGCCCACGATACTCTGATACGAACGCAGCACCGCGGCGCTGATGGCAACGCCGAGGCTAATCGACAGCTGTTGTGTTACCGCGAGCAGACTGTTGCCGCCGCTGGCGTTATCGTCCGTCAGGTCAGCAAGCGTAATCGTATTCATCGACGTGAACTGCGTCGACATCGCCATCCCCAGAACGAGCAGCGGCAGAATCAGCATCCATATCGGCATCGACGGCGATTGCAGCGAGAACTGCGCGATCATCAGTCCGATAAACAGCGTGACCCCCACCAGTGTTTTCCGATAGCCCAAACGACGTAGTACGGCAGTGACGGTCGATTTAGCAATAATCGAACCGATTGCCGTCGGCGCCATCATGCAGCCCGCGATCAGCGCCGGATAACCGAAGCCCACCTGTAGCATCAATGGCATCAGGAACGGTACGCAGCCGGTGCCCAGACGCGTGGCCAGGTTACCCGCAATGCCGACAGAAAAGGTGCGCGTTTTGAATAGCGACAGCGAAATCAGCGGCGTAGGGTGTTTGCGCGCATGGCGGATATAGGCCAGCAATAGAATGATGCTGAGCAGGACTATCATTAAGGCCACCCAGCCCGATACGATTTGCTCCCCTAGCAGCTCCATACCGATGGAGAACAGCACCAGGCTTAGCCCGAAGAGCAGAAAGCCGGAGAAATCGAAGCGTCTGCGTGGCGTGGTGAAGTTCGGCATATATTTTCGGGCATACAGCATCCCAACAACGCCAATCGGTATGTTAATGAGGAAAATCCAATGCCACGTTGCCCAGGTGACGAATACGCCGCCGAGTACCGGGCCGAGAATCGGGCCAATCAACCCTGGCATGGTGACAAAGTTCAGTACCGGCAGCAGTTCGCTTCGCGGATAAGCGCGTAGCAACGCCAGTCGTGCGACGGGCATCATCATGGCGCCGCCAATCCCCTGAATCACGCGGAAGATCACCAGCTCAGTCAGCGAGGAAGAGAGTGCGCAGGCCAAAGAGCCCAGGGTGAACAGGCTCACCGCTAACATAAAGACGCGGCGGGTCCCGAAACGGTCTGCCAGCCAGCCGCTAACCGGGATAAGCATCGCGACGGTAAGCGTATAGCTGATAATGGCCGACTGCATGGCCAGCGGTGAACGGTTAAGGCTATGGGCGATGGCGGGAAGTGCAGTATTAAGGATAGTGGCATCCAACGCCTGCATAAAGAAGGCCATTGCCGCTATCCACGGCAGGCCGGCCATACTCCGCGCTTTCTTTTCTGTCATTCGATGTCCTTTATACCGCTTCCCGGATATGCGGCGCGTTTAATAAAGCCTGGCATGCCAGAAACGCTTGCTGACCATCGCCGTCCTGTATTGCATCGACAATTGCCTGGTGGCTGGCAAGCTCAATCACTTCATCCTCGGTAATAGAGGTGAAATAGATGTGGTAAACGGAGTGGAAGAGTTTGGCGAAAGAGGTCAGGAACGGGTTGGCGCTCATTTCATAGATGTGCTCGTGCCAGGAGGTATCGATATCAATCCAGCGAGTACGGTCAAAGGCCTTCTCGAGGGTGGCCATTTCTTCCATTAATATATTGAGATGAGCTTTTTGTTCGGCGGTACCTAATGTGGCGGCCAGCATGCACGCCTGCGGCTCAAGGCTACGACGCAGCACCAGAAAGTGTTTCATCACCGCCTGGAAGTTATCGGTAGTAAGCCACCAGGAGATGAGCTCGGTGTCGAGGAAGTTCCAGTGCGCCTGTGGCATGACGCGCGTGCCGATGCGTGGACGAGGAAGCAACATGCCTTTTGCTGAAAGCGTTTTAACCGCTTCACGAACGGCGGTTCGGCTTACGCCGAAGATTTCACCTAGCTCCATCTCGCCGGGGAGAATGCTTTCTGGTGGATATTCGCCGGTGAGTATCTTCTGGGCTATTTTCTCAGCCAGGACCCAGGAGATGTTCTTTTGAGCTGCCAATTGCTGTGCACTAAGAGACATAAATGCCATTCCTATTATTTATCTTTCTTTAGTATGCCATTTGACGTGCTGAATCGGTGTTAAAAACAGCAGTTCAGGCTTTTTACGACGCATTGCTGCACGATTTGTTGAAAAAGAAAGCGAGCGGTAAATTATTTTAAATTTATGCTTGCGGGATCTCAATTACTCCCTATAATGCGGCCCCACTGAGACGGAGCAACGGCAAACAAGCCGCCGGGTCAGCGAGGTTCTCCTGAGAATCTCGGCAGAGAAAAGCGAAATTAAACGCTTGACTCTGAAAGAGGAAAGCGTAATATACGCCACCTCGCAACAGTGAGCGAAAGCCGTGTTGCACTGCTCTTTAACAATTTATCAGACAATCTGTGTGGGCACTCGAAGATACGGATT
>NZ_CABTJS010000137.1:0-13387 GCF_902485085.1 uncultured Kluyvera sp. | reverse complement strand
CCCGGCGGCGCTTCGCTTGGCCGGGCTACCATGTCCTGTAGCCCGGCCAAGCGAAGCGCCGCCGGGAAGCGTTCAGGTCTATTCAGTTATCGCCCGACGAATCACCTCCAGCGCCTGCTGGAACTGCTTCTCTGGGATGGTGAGCGGATACAAGAAGCGAATCACGTTGCCATACACGCCGCAGCTCAGCAGCAGTACGCCTTCGGCCAGCGCGCGCTCCTGGACTAATTTGGTAAACTCCGGCGAGGGTTCACGCGTCTGTGGATCGACAAACTCCACTGCGACCATCGACCCCACGCCGCGCACATCAGCAATTGCCGGGCAGCTCTCACGCGCTTTGTTCAGCACCTCAATCAGATGCTGGCCCAGATGATTGGCGCGAGTGCAGAGCGCCTCTTCCTCAATCACATCCAGCACCGCATGTGCAGCCGCAATCGCCAGCGGGTTACCCGCATAAGTTCCACCCAGGCCACCAGGTGCCGGCGCATCCATGACCTCAGCGCGTCCGACAACGCCGGAGAGCGGGAAACCACCCGCCAGGCTCTTCGCCATGGTGATAAGATCTGGCTTCACGCTGTAATGCTCCATCGCAAACAGCTTGCCGGTACGGGCAAAACCGGTCTGCACTTCATCGGCAATCAGCAAAATACCGTGGGTATCACACAGCGCGCGCAGCCCCTGCATAAAATCAGGCGGCGCGACGTTGAAACCGCCCTCGCCCTGCACCGGCTCGAGGATAATCGCCGCCACCTGATCCGGTGCGATATCCGCTTTGAAAATATGATTCAGGCTTTTGAGCGCCATATCGGTCGTGACACCGTGCGCCGCGTTCGGGTAAAGGCCGTGATAGACCGAACCAGGAAACGGGCCGAAGCCAATTTTGTACGGCGCGACTTTGCCGGTCAGCGCCATCGTCATAAAGGTACGACCGTGGAAACCGCCGCCGAAGGTAATCAGCCCCGGACGTTTGGTATAAGCGCGGGCTATCTTCACCGCATTTTCGACCGCTTCTGCCCCGGTGCTGAAAAACGCCGTTTTGGCATTTCCAGTAATTGGCGCCACGCTATTAATACGTTCTGCTAATGATACATAGCTTTCATAGGGAACAATCTGGTAGGCGGTATGGGTGAAGGCCTTAAGCTGGCTCTCAACGGCGGCAATCACCTGTGGGTGACGATGTCCGGTATTCAGCACCGCGATGCCCGCGGCGAAATCGATGTACTCGTTACCTTCAATATCCCAAAGCGTAGCGTTCTCAGTGCGTTCTGCGTAGAAACCGCACATCACGCCCACGCCGCGCGGCGTGGCCTGTAAACGCCGATGATTCAGTGACTCGTTACTCACGGTAAACCCCCTGCCGTTGAAAGACGGAAAAATGCATAGCGCTTATTGAGTTTTTGCCATCGGCTGCATTAACGCCAGCGACAAATGAGAAATAAGCAGAGGAAAGCGTGATGACGGTGGGATTATTGGAGGACGAGCCCGTAGGCCCGATAAGCGTAGCGCCATCGGGCAGGCACAGGTTGCCGGATGGCGGCTACGCCTTATCCGGCCTACAAAACAAAAACCCCCGAATTCACATTCGAGGGTTCATTGGGTACGACGCCAAAAATCAGGCTTCGATAGCCGCGCGCAGTTTTTTCATCGCGTTCTTTTCAAGCTGACGTACGCGTTCGGCGGATACGCCATAGCGGTCGGCCAGTTCCTGCAGCGTGGACTTGTTGTCTTCGTCCAGCCAGCGGGCGCGAATGATGTCCTGGCTACGTTCATCCAGGCCCTGCATCGCGTCTGTCAGCTTATTCGCCGCCTGCTCTTCCCAGTTGTCGTCTTCAATACCGTCGGCAAAGTTGGACGATTTATCCTGCAGATAGAGCACAGGAGCAACTGAGTGGCTTTCAGAGTCATCGTCTGAGGACATATCAAACGCCATGTCCTGCGCCGCCATACGGGATTCCATCTCGCGAACGTCTTTGCTGGAAACGCCCAGCTCGCGCGCTACCATTTCCACTTCGTCCTGATTGAACCAGCCCAGACGCTGCTTGGTTTTACGCAGGTTGAAGAACAGCTTACGCTGCGCTTTGGTGGTCGCAACTTTAACGATACGCCAGTTACGCAGCACGTATTCGTGAATTTCCGCTTTGATCCAATGCACCGCAAAGGAGACCAGACGTACACCCACTTCTGGGTTAAAACGACGTACGGCTTTCATCAGGCCAATGTTGCCTTCCTGAATCAAGTCCGCCTGCGGCAGGCCATAGCCCGAGTAATTACGAGCAATATGAACAACAAAGCGCAGGTGAGACAGGATCAGCGTTTTAGCTGCTTCCAGATCGCCCTGGTAATGCAGCCGTTCAGCAAGCGCCTTTTCTTCATCAGCCGTCAACATCGGCCATGCGTTCGCAGCCCGGATATAAGACTCCAGGTTACCAACAGGGGCTAACGCTAAATTTTGCATTTCTTTGGTCATTCAAATCCTCTCAATTCACTTCATACTGGCGGCGGTTTGTCCTGAAGGCAACAAACATGCCAGGCTCAATGAGCAACGAGAATATCATCCGCTCTTTTATCAGACAGTGAGTTTATCCACAAGTTCAATGCAACAGTGTGAATAAATTACGCACAAAATGTGACACGCGATAGGCCGCGAGGGCAGAAAGATGGGGTTTAAAACGCATCCCCTGCGGACGGAAGTCGTCGCAGGGGAAGAGTATAACAGAACTTTTTTAATCGGGAGTAAAGTGGCGTAAATGTTGTACCGTGGCAAGCCAGGCTGCCACCCAACCGATCATCGAGCTCACCAGCAGCAACAGCAGGCATTCGTCAAACGACAGGCCGCTCAGCTCAAACTGGGTTCCGAAGACGCGGGCCACTTCGGTGACCGCCGACGACAGTCGCATCACCAGAATTTCCGACAGAATCAGCGACAGGAACGCGCCGGAGAAACCGAGCAGCGCACCGCCGTAGAGGAACGGGCGCAGGATAAATCCATCGGTCGCACCAATCAGCTTCTGCACGTTGATAGTATCGCGACGCGCAAAGATGCTCAGACGCACGCTGTTACCGATGACGAGGAACACCGCCGCCACCATCAGCACGCCGATCATCGCCGACACGCGGCCCACCAGCCCGGTAATGGAAGCCAGACGCGCAAACCAGCTATCGTCCATGCGTACTTCGTTGACGCCCTGAATCTGCGCCACGCGGTCACGCAGCGTGTTCAGCGCATCCGTGGTCTGGAAATCAATTTTCGGGATAACCACCGCCACCGCAGGCAGCGGGTTCTCTTCCAACATATCCAGCGCGCCGCCAAAACCTGACCAGTTGCGGAATTCGCCCAGCGCTTCGTCACGGGAAAGGTAGTTCACCTTATCCACGCCCTGCTCAGCCTGTAGCTGACCTACCACTTTCGCCGCTGCATCGTCATCCAGCGTTTTTTCCAGATAGACGGTGATCTGCGGCGACGGATAGTACTGCGAAGCCGCCGTATTCACGTTCTTGTAGACCATGTAGCAGACGCTTGGCAGCGTCAGGGAGATGGCGATAACCATCACCGTCAGGAACGTTGCCAGCGGTTTGCTTTTCAGATCCTGCAGCGCGCCCTGCCAGGCATAACGCACCTGCTCGTTGAACACGTTGGTTTTACGTGAGTTCGGTTTCGGCGCCGGTTTACCGCGCTTCGGCGCATTGCGCCCGCCGTCACCCGCCGGGGTGACCGATTTACGCAAGCGGTCGAGCCGACCGCCGAACTGGCGAATCTGGTTGATTGCGTCGCGCTTATTCACTTGTCAGGCCTCCATGCAAGTGACCGTCGCTCAGCGTGAGCATGCGGTAAGAACGGCTGGAGATAAGCCCGATGTCGTGCGTCGCCATCAGCACCGTTACCCCAACGCGGTTAAACTCTTCGAACAGTCGCAAAATGCCTTCCGACAGCGCGTTATCCAGGTTACCCGTCGGTTCATCCGCCAGCAGTACCGCAGGCTTGTTCACCACCGCACGGGCAATACCCACGCGCTGCTGTTCACCGCCGGAGAGCTGAATCGGGAAGTTTCTCGCTTTATCCAGCAGCCCGACTTTGTCCAGCGCCGCCGAAACGCGACGACGAATATCGTCTGCGCTAGCGCCCGCGATGATCAGCGGGATCGCCACGTTATCAAACACGGTTCTGTCCATCAGCAGATGGTGATCCTGGAAAATCATGCCGATCTGGCGACGTAAGAACGGCACCTCCCGGTTCTTCAGGCGGCTGATGTCATGCCCGCCGAAGTAAATTTTCCCAGCGCTCGGCCGTTCAATCCCACAGATAAGCTTCAGCAGGGTACTTTTACCCGCGCCGGAGTGACCGGTCAGGAATGCCATCTCGCCTGGCTGCATGTGGAATGTGACTCCCTGCAGCGCTTGTCTCCCGCCGAGATAGGCTTTGCTGACGTGTTCAAAGCGAATCATGATTAATCCTCTCGGGCAAAAAGTGCCTCAATAAAATCGCCCGCTTTAAACGGACGTAAGTCCTCAATACGTTCACCGACGCCGATATAGCGAATCGGAATGCCGAACTGGTCCGCCACGGAGAATATCACCCCGCCCTTGGCAGTACCGTCGAGTTTAGTCAACGTGATGCCGGTCAGGCCAACGGCCTCATGGAACAGTTTGGCCTGGCTGATGGCGTTCTGCCCGGTGCTGGCGTCGATAGTCAGCATCACTTCGTGCGGCGCATCCACGTCGAGTTTCTTCATCACGCGAACAATTTTCTTCAGCTCTTCCATCAGGTGCGATTTGTTCTGCAAACGCCCTGCGGTATCGGCAATCAGTACGTCAACGTTACGCGCTTTCGCCGCCTGGATGGCATCGAAAATGACCGATGCGGAATCCGCGCCGGTGTGCTGCGCGATAACCGGAATATTGTTGCGCTGGCCCCAAACCTGCAGCTGCTCTACCGCCGCCGCACGGAAGGTATCGCCCGCCGCCAGCATCACCGTCTTGCCCTGCTGCTCGAACTGACGCGCCAGCTTGCCGATGGTGGTGGTTTTACCCACGCCGTTTACGCCGACCATCAAAATAACGAATGGCGTTTTGCCTTCAATATTAAGCGGTTCATCCACTTTTGCGAGGATTTCACCCATTTCATCTTTTAACAGACCGTACAGCGCTTCAGCGTCGCGCAGCTGTTTACGGCTGGCGGTTTCGGTCAGGTTATTGATGATTTTACGGGTGGTTTCCACGCCAACGTCGGCAATCAACAACTGCTCTTCCAGCTCTTCAAACAGATCATCGTCGATTTTCTTGCCGCGGAACAGACTGATAAATCCGGAACCGAGGTTTTCTTTGGTTTTTAATAGGCTGCGTTTGAGGCGCGCGAAGAAACCTTCTTTGGTCGGTTTTTCCTGCTCCTGCTGCACGTCGTCCGTAGATTCTTCAACGGCAGCTTCTTCTTCCACCGCTTCGTTTTCCGACTCAGCGGCCAGCGCCTGCGCTTCCAGCTCTTCGTCGGTTAATTCGTCTACGGCCTCAGGTTCAATCTCTTCAACCATTTCTGGCTGTGCTTCGACAACCGGTTCGACGACTTCAACCGCTTCTGGCTGTACTTCGACAACCGGTTCGACGACTTCAACCGCTTCAGGCTGTACTTCGGCAACCGGTTCAACGACTTCAACCGTTTCGGGCTGTACTTCAGCAACCGGTTCAACGGCTTCAACCACTTCTGGCTGTATTTCGGCAACCAGCTCAACGACCTCGACGACTTCTGGCTGAACTTCTTCAACCGCTTCGGTCTGTGCGATTTCGCGTTCAGCAACCTGTTCAGTGACTTCAACCACTTCTTCGGCAAACGCTTCGCTTTCCGCGATGGTGTGTGGTTCAGCAACGTCTTCAACAGGTGCTTGCGCTTCTTCGACGCGCGGCGTCTCTTCAGCAACCGTTTCAGGCTCAGCAGTCGGCGTTTCAGCTACCGACTGCTCTTCAATTTTTTCTTCTGATTCAACAACCTGATCCTGTTCTTTCTGCCCAAAGCCCAGCCAGGAAAAAAAGCCACGTTTTTTTTCTTTTGCCATTTGCAACCACACTCCCCGCTGTTTTTGATGGCGCCACTTCGCCATAATCGACGCGAAGGCTAAAATAATGATGAAATTAGTCGGTTAGTCTACCACTTAACTTCCCTGGCTTCACCGCTTTCACCCGGCAGGGCAGAAAGCTAGAATAGCAGGCCGAAAGAGCGACCAGAGCAAGCAAATGAAAAAACCAACTTCCGGCGGCATGGGCCAGATCCGCATTATTGGCGGTCAGTGGCGCGGCCGTAAACTTCCCGTTCCTGATAGTCCGGGCCTCAGACCCACTACCGATCGCGTGCGTGAGACCCTTTTCAACTGGCTGGCCCCCTCAATGGTCGATGCCCGTTGCCTGGACTGCTTCGCTGGAAGCGGCGCGTTAGGGCTGGAAGCGCTCTCCCGCTATGCCGCCAGCACAACGCTGCTGGAGATGGAGCGTTCCGTTGCGCAGCAGCTACAAAAAAATCTCGCAACGCTAAACGCCGCACAGGGCAAAGTGGTGAATACGAACACCCTCGCATTCCTCGCTCAGCCAGGCACGCCGCATGATATTATTTTTGTCGATCCGCCATTCCGGAAGGGATTACTGGAAGAGACGTTAAACTTACTGGAAACCAACGGCTGGCTGGCCGATAGCGCACTCATCTATGTAGAAAGCGAAGTCGAAAACGGTCTGCCGCCGGTGCCGGTCAGCTGGGACCTGCATCGGGAAAAAATCGCCGGTCAGGTGGCCTACCGTCTCTATCATCGTGAAGTGCAGGGAGAAAGTGATGCTGATTAATCTTGGGCGCGCGCTGATGCTGTGCGTATGGGCGTTTCTGGTGCTGAACCTGGTTCACCCGTTCCCGCGTCCGCTGAACATTTTCGTTAACGTTGCGCTGATTTTTATGGTGCTGATGCACGGCATGCAGATGGCGCTGCTGCAGTCGACGATGCCAAAAGACGGCCCGCAAATGAGCCGTGGCGAGAAGGTACGCATCTTCCTCTTCGGTGTGTTTGAACTGCTGGTGTGGCAGAAAAAAATCGGCGCGAGCTTGAAGAAGAAGTAGTAATAAAATTGCCCGATGCGATTTTACTCATCGGGCTTCAAATGCGATGTTGCTTTTATTGGTGTGACTGGATGGAATCAAGTTTATCGTTTAGCTTGTTAATTTCCTTAACACCTCCGTTATCCCAAGCAATTTTCGTCAGCTGGCAAATTGGTTCATTTTTTGTGTAATAAATACCTGAAAATGGCCCGCCACCGTAGCAGTAAACATAGTCAGAACTAAGTAGATAAAATGGGGTGATAATTGAGATAACAGTACCCAACACAAGGGTTATTCCCCCATACCCCAGTGCAATACTCATCCCTCGATGGAGCATTTTGTTGGGAGTCAGATCCCTTGAAAAAAAAGCAGACATGAAGAGAAAAACAAAATAGACCGCAGTCGGTACAACAAGTACTAAAGGCAAGGACTGCCAACAAAAATTTATAATACTACGTGAATTTACAACTCCCATAACATCCTTTATACACATACTATATGTAGAGTAAATCACATACGAGATAATTGTTGATCCTGTTAGTACTATACATCTGTTTTTTATATGAGTATAAACGTCCAAATTAATGTTCCTTTGTCATTTTTTACCGGAAAACGTCATTGAATCAAGTTTATCGTTAAGTTTTTGAATTGCCTTGCTTCCCTCGTTATCCCAGACAATGTTCATTTGTTCGCAAATTGATTCATTCTTTGTATAAAAAACACTTGAAAATGGTCCTCCACCATAACAGTAAACATAGCCGTTACTAAGAAGATAAAATGGAATAATAATAGAAATTATAACACCAAGGACAATGGCTGCCCCTCCGTAACCCAGCGCAATATTCATCCCCCGCTGGAGGCTCCTATATGGAGCTAGATTCTTTGAAAAAAAGGCAGACATAAAGAGAACAACGAAATAAATCGCCGTCGGTACAAATAGCACTAAAGGTATTGATTGCCAGCTGAAATAGACGATACTTCGAGCATTCACAACATACATAACTTTTACAATACAACTGGTAAAGGTAGAATAGGTCACATAGGAAATAATTGCTGAACCAGTTAATATTATACATCTATTTTTTATATGTGTATAAATATCCAAATTAATAATCTCCTTGCAATAACGAACGGGAAAATACAGAAAAATATTTGTAGTTCCACTCATCAATCCTCTGTTGTTCATTTATTCCGCTACGAATGCATTCAATCAATTTTCTTGATAATTTATTATCTATATCATAATCATTTAATTTAGAAGTAATAATGATGCCAAGAACAACAACAATCACAATCTCTCCCCAAACAGGCACAACCAAACTTGCTGATAATGCCGTCGCCAGTGACGCTACTCCCCCAACAACCACCTCAGTAACAAAAATCGTCACAATCACCTTAGCCACATCCATAGTGATATTTCCCAGAAAGGCCGCGACATCGTGGTCAGATCTAAAAATTAACTCGACAAGCCGCCAGCAGGCTGAAAACCAGATGCAAAACTTTGCTCCAGAGATAGTTCCTGCCCGAACGCCTGCTTTACCAATCCCTAACTCCAGAAGCTTGGGGTGATTGACGCGATAGCGGGTCCCATTAAGAATTCGCCGCAAGGAAGGATAGCCGGTGATTTTCACATACATTTTCCCACCATAAGAGTATTGAACAGCCTTAACCCCCAACCCTTTAAGCGTAAAAACAATCTTCCCGGCATCTTTATATGAGATCAGTTTCACAATATTTGCCGCACCACCTGCTGCATCCTTAATATTTCCCGCATAGGTGGTGGCCTGCGACATGGCGTTGCTTTTTAGCAGATCGTCAATGACGCCCTGCGCCTCCTCCAGCGACAGCAGCATGACGTGTTGTGCATCTTTATCTAGCCGCTGCTTAAGCGCCCGAATATCGTCTTCAAAGCGCCTGACAAGCTCCCTATTGTTTTCTCTAAGCAGGTCATTTGAGTTTTGATTAATCCAATCAACATAACCAACCATATACATTCCCTTAAAAAATACGTTCTTCCCAAAGGCTATATCCACTGGTTCCCGCTATATGATGTTCCCAGCTAATTGACTCATAGCACAGTTCAATAGATTCTTCGGGTTGCCCGGCGCTATCATCAATGGTGTGAGGGACGTGAAGGTGGATGCTGGAAATTCTGGCTTTCGTCAATTTTATCGTGTAGTAAAGCTCGTTAAATCCCATTCTATTCGTTCGGTAAAAGCTAAATTCGCAGGTGAGTTCTTCATTATCATTGATAGCTTTCCCCAGCAATGGCGAAGCTTTATCCACTGGTTTCACTATCGTCATGGACTGATGATTCACGTTCTGCTCACGGTTCATTCCATGTGAAATTGCCATGACCATAATCTGATCGTGGTGTACCAACTGAGCTTTATTCCCAATTGAATCAACGGCAGAACAGCCCGCCGAAATTAATCCCTGAGATTGACCATTCAGCGTCAACCAAATTGTATTTGCCATATAATATCCTTATGTATAGACACGACTAATAATTAAACGAAATAAAAACCGTATAAATCAAATAAAAAAACAAGGATATTTATAGCGCAAAAAATAAATGATGACTAACTCTATATTTCAAACCGCAACAAAAAACAAATTAAAATATCAATCAGAGGTAATATATTTAAAAGAATTGATATGTGATTTCAATATATGAGAGCGTTGTATTACGAGTCTCAGTATAAAAAACACTATCGCCCTTTGACACAACTCCATCAATGGGCGATATCGCTCCCTATTCGGCCTTAAAATCGACAAAGCGCGAACCTCTGTAGCTCAGCGTCCCCCTATCGCCCACCGTCAGCTGATGATACTGCTCCGCTTCTACGCGGAAACTCACCTCCAGCCCGCCCTGCTCCGGCTTAAAGCTCACGTCATAGCGCATTTCGCTACCGGCTGGCGTCACCGTCTGCTGACGTGAACGGCGGTCGTTCAGCACCTTCTCGCGCTTGTTACTCACCACCACCCGCTTTTGCATCAGCGGTGCGGCATCGTTGTCCATTTTCTCCCGGCGCTGCTGAACAAAGCGGAACGACGCGGCCACGACGATAATGGCGACAACGACGATGAAGAAAAGCGGCATCTTGCTCATTTCAGGTTCTCTTAAGAATTTACGCAAATCATAGTAAACAACGCAGTATGCCATTGTCATCTGGCGGCTACGGCTACTACACTGGACATTCAAGACTGGCGGTACAGTACCCATTAAGATAACAGATACAGGGACTTATTATGCTTTGGTCGTTTATCGCAGTATTCTTCTCAGGCTGGCTCTACGTGGATGCAGCCTACCGTGGGCCCGCCTGGCAGCGCTGGGCATTCAAACCTATAACCCTAATCTTATTGCTGTTTCTCGCCTGGCAGGCGCCAATGTTTAACGCCATCAGCTACCTCGTACTCGCGGGTCTATGTGCGTCATTGATTGGCGATGCGTTAACGCTATTACCGCTTCAGCGCATGCTGTACGCCGTGGGCGCGTTTTTCCTGTCGCATTTGTTGTACACCATTTGGTTTGCCGGACAACTGACCTTCACCTTCTTCTGGCCGCTGCCGGTCATTCTGTTGGTTATCGGTGCGCTCTGGCTGGCCGTTATCTGGACGCGTCTCGAAGAGATGCGTTTACCGGTGCTGGCCTTTATTGGCATGACGCTGGTGATGGTCTGGGTTGCCGGTGAACTCTGGTTCCTGCGCCCGACGGATACGGCACTTTCGGGCTTCTTCGGCGCAGGTTTACTGCTGTTAGGCAATATCGTCTGGCTGGTGAGCAAATATCGCTGCCGCTTCCGTGCAGATACGGCAATCTATGCCGCCTGCTATTTTGCCGGGCATTTCTTTATCGTTCGCGCGCTTTACCTGTAATTTCTTGCTTGACTCTGGAGTCGACTCCAGAGTGTATGCTGCGTTTAATGAAGCAACGATCATTAATCGGAGGATACGATGTCGACTCCAGAGACTCGTCACAATAAAGCCCCCCAATTCTCATCCTTTAAGCTTGCGCCTGCGCCACAGACGCAGGACGACTGCTGCTGCGACAGCCAATGTGCAACGACTGAGCCCGTAGCAGAACCAACGCTGGACGCCCGCTATATCTGGGTCGTCAACGGCATGGACTGCGCCGCCTGCGCCCGTAAAGTCGAAACCGCCGTAAGTCAGGTCGCTGGCGTAAAGCAGGTCAAAGTCCTGTTTGCCACCGAAAAGCTGCTGGTTGATGCCGATGACGACATCCGTACTCAGGTGGAGAAAGCTGTGAGCGCCGCCGGCTATACGCTGCGTAGCGACAGCGAGCCGAAGGCCGAAGAGAGCACCTCACGCTGGCGGGAAAACCTGCCGCTTATCGCGCTCGCTGTGATGATGGCGATTAGCTGGGGCCTGGAGCAGTTCAACCATCCGCTGGGCAACCTGGCGTTTATCGCCACTACGCTTGTCGGGCTCTACCCTATCGCCCGCCAGGCACTGCGCCTGATGAAAAGCGGTAGCTGGTTCGCTATTGAAACGCTGATGAGCGTCGCGGCCATCGGCGCGTTGTTTATCGGCGCGACGGCGGAAGCCGCAATGGTGCTGCTACTGTTCTTAATTGGCGAACGCCTTGAAGGCTGGGCGGCTAACCGCGCGCGTCAGGGTGTGAGTGCATTAATGGCGCTGAAGCCAGACACCGCCGTGCGCGTGCGTGACGGTCAGCGTGAAACGGTCGCCCAGAAGGATCTTCAGCCGGGCGATGTGATTGAAGTGGCCGCCGGCGGGCGTTTGCCTGCCGACGGGAAGCTCATCACGCCGTTCGCTAGCTTTGATGAGAGCGCCTTAACCGGCGAATCCATTCCGGTTGAGCGCAGCGCGGGCGAGAGCGTGCCAGCGGGTGCAACCAGCGCTGACCGCTTGGTGCAGCTGAGCGTTATCTCGAAGCCTGGCGATAGCGCCATCGACCGTATTCTGCGCCTGATTGAAGAGGCCGAGGAACGTCGTGCGCCTATCGAGCGCTTTATTGACCGTTTCAGCCGCATCTATACCCCGGCGATTATGGCCGTCGCGCTGCTGGTGACGCTGGTGCCGCCGCTGCTGTTTGCCGCCTCGTGGGAGGAGTGGATCTACAAAGGGCTGACGCTGCTGTTGATTGGCTGTCCGTGCGCGCTGGTTATCTCGACGCCGGCAGCGATTACCTCAGGTCTTGCCACCGCCGCACGCCACGGTGCGCTGATTAAAGGCGGCGCAGCGCTGGAGCAACTGGGGCGCATCACCCAGATGGCCTTTGATAAAACCGGTACCCTGACGCTCGGCAAACCACAGGTAACAACGGTTATCCCAACGGCCGAACTGAGCGAAGAAAATCTGCTGGCGCTGGCCGCCGCGGTGGAGCAAGGCTCCACCCACCCGTTGGCACAGGCCGTGGTGCGCGAAGCGCAGCAGCGTGGGTTGACCATTCCTCAAGCCGCTGAGCAGCGTACGCTCGTAGGTTCCGGTATTGAAGCCAACGTAGACGGTCAGCGCATCGTTATCTGCGCGGCAGGCAAGTTCCCGGCTCCTGATCATCAGGACGAGATCCAGCAACTGGAAAGCCAGGGCAATACCGTGGTGCTGGTAACTCGCGGCGAGACGCTACTGGGAATTGTGGCGCTGCGCGATACGGTACGCCAGGAGGCGCATCAGGCGGTCGACGGCCTGCGTGAGTTAGGCATTCAGGGCATCATTCTGACCGGGGATAACCCGCGTGCCGCCGCCGCCATTGCCGATGAGTTAGGGATGGACTACCGTGCCAACCTGCTGCCTGCTGATAAGGTCAATGAAGTGACGGCGCTGAACGCTCAGGGGCCGCTGGCGATGGTGGGCGACGGGATTAACGACGCCCCGGCAATGAAGGCCGCTGCGATGGGTATCGCGATGGGCAGCGGCACCGACGTGGCGCTGGAAACCGCCGATGCAGCACTGACGCATAACCGTCTGACCGGGCTGGTGCAGATGATTCGCCTGGCGCGCGCCACTCACGCCAACGTCCGACAAAACATCGCTATTGCGCTGGGGCTGAAGGGGATTTTCCTTATTACCACGCTGCTCGGTATAACCGGTCTGTGGCTGGCGGTGTTGGCGGATACGGGTGCGACGGTGCTGGTGACGTTGAACGCGCTGCGACTGCTGCGCGGGAAGTTTAGTGCGTAATTACGTTGCTTCGGTGCCCTTCCCCGGCGGCGCTCCGGTACAAACCGGAAACATAGGTAACACTTTAGACCGGATACATGGGTAACAGTTATAACTGGCATAGAAGAGGAGACTCGCTATGCCCTGGACTGAGACCCGACCTATGCAACGCCT
>NZ_CABTJS010000136.1:0-7766 GCF_902485085.1 uncultured Kluyvera sp. | reverse complement strand
CGGCTCAGCACGCCTTCTTTCACGTAACGCTGCCATTCCACCTGATAGAGGAAATCCTCGGTGAAGTGCGGGTTACCGAAGAACAGCCAGTTCTTGCCTTCTGCGCCATCGGCCGCGCGTTGCTGCATAAAGGCGCGGAACGGGGCAATACCGGTGCCCGGGCCAATCATGATAACCGGGGTCTGCGGGTTAGCCGGCAGACGGAAGTTGTCGTTATGTTCGATGAAGACGCGGACTTCGCCTTCTTCTTCCACGCGGTCGGCGAGGAAGCTGGAGGCACCACCAGCGCGCGCTCGCCCTTCAATCTCGTAGCGTACAACGCCCAGCGTCACGTGCACTTCGCTCTCGACTTCCGCCTGAGAGGAGGCAATGGAATAGAGGCGCGGCGTTAACGGACGCAGCAGGCCAATCAGCGCTTCAGCATCAAGTTGAGCGGGAGAGAAACGCACCATATCAACAATCGGCGTGGTCGCGGCATACTGCTGCAACTGCGCTTTATCGCCCACCAGCGGCAACAGAGATTCACTGCGGGTCAGCGTGGCGTAGTTTTCCACGATATTGGCGGTGTTAACCGTCAGCTCGAAGTGCCATTGCAGCGCGTCGGCCAGCGGCAGGGTTTTGCCGTCAACCGTGACCGGCTCGTCGCCCTTCAGCCACAGCAGCTCGACCAGCTCTTTGACCAGCTCGGGGTCGTTCTGATACCAGACGCCCAGCGCGTCACCCGGCTGATAACGCAGGCCGGAGTCACCGAGATCGATTTCGATATGGCGAACGTCTTTTTCGGAATCACGGCCGGTGATTTTCTGGTTCACCGCGAGCGTTGCCGTTAATGGCGCTTCTTTGGTGTACGGGCTCGAATGAATATCATTAACCGCACCGCTCGCCGCCGCCTGAACGGAAGGCGCAGCTGGCGCACGCGCCTTCAGCACATCAACCAGTCGCGCGCGCCATTCGGCGGCGGCAGCCTGGTATTCTACGTCAGCATCCACGCGGTCGAGCAGACGTTCACCACCAAGCTCAGCCAGCTTGCTGTCGAAGTCTTTACCGGCCTGGCAGAAGAATTCATAAGAGGTGTCGCCCAGCCCCAGCACCGCGAAGGCGGTATCGGTGAGCTTCGGCGCTTTTTTCGAGAACAGGAACTTATGCAGCGCCACGGCTTCTTCCGGCGCTTCCCCTTCACCCTGTGTGGAAGCGACAATGACCAGCAGCTTTTCTGACGCGATTTGTTTGAATTTATAATCCCCGGCGTTGACCAGGTTCACGTTCAGTTTGGCGGCCTGCAGGTCGTCACGAAGGGCTTCCGCCACGCGGCGAGCGTTGCCCGTCTGCGAGGCAGAGATAAGCGTAATGCTCGGGACTTCAGCAGCGACCGGTGCGGCAACAGCTGCGCCCGCGCCAGGCTGCTGATTAAGCACGCCCCAAAAATAGCCGGAAACCCAGGCAAGCTGGGTTGGTGATAAATCAGTAGTGGCCGCCTGAAGGCGTGCCATCTGCTCCGGGTTTAGCGGGAGCAACGCTGAAGGGGGGGACTGTGTTGTCATGCGTCGTTATGTTCCAGTAGCAAAGCTGTTTCTAATCAGGAAAAACAGAACTGAATGTAAGGTTAACGACGTCGATAATAACAATTAAAGAAGTGATAGAAATATCAAATAACCAAATGGACTAACCTGTTTTCCTGGTAGTTAATAGCACTAAAACAGGTTGAATAAGGTGTTGATATAATTAAAGAATAATCATCACGGAGATTAATACTTGTACTCGTCGCCTATTTGGCCGTTTTAGTTAATGCAGAAAAATGTGCATTCGGGTACTATGCGGCGTTTTTTTCCGCAATACTGAGAGTTCATGATGTCCACCACACTGTTTAAAGATTTCACCTTCGAAGCCGCCCACCATCTGCCGCACGTGCCAGAAGGACACAAATGCGGTCGTCTGCACGGCCACTCGTTTATGGTGCGTCTTGAGATAACCGGTGAAGTCGATCCGCATACCGGTTGGATCATGGATTTTGCCGAACTGAAAGCGGCATTCAAGCCAACCTACGATCGACTGGATCACTACTACCTGAACGATATTCCGGGCCTCGAAAACCCAACCAGCGAAGTGCTGTCCCGCTGGATCTGGGAACAGGTAAAACCGGTTGTTCCACTGCTTAGCGCAGTCATGGTTAAAGAAACCTGCACGGCGGGCTGCGTGTATCGCGGCGAGTAAATACGCCTGCAAGCGGGGAGTCGATTCACGCCTCCCCCGTTTTCCTCTTCTGCTACTCCTATCACATTAATTTCCCTAATCTTTCAGAATGCGGTATCCGCCCAGGAAAAATGACGACGTTCTGTCACAATCATTGGGTTGGTTAATACATTGTGAGGAATAAGGGATGAAGAAAACGCTTCTCGCCGCAGCGATGCCGGCACTATTATTGTTCTCAGGATTGAGTCAGGCGCAAACCCCACCCGAAGGCTATCAGCTTCAGCAGGTGCTGATGATGAGCCGCCATAACCTACGTGCACCCTTAGCGACTAACGGTAGCGTGCTGGAGCAGTCGACGCCGAACGCCTGGCCTGAGTGGGACGTCCCCGGCGGCCAACTGACGACCAAAGGCGGCGTGCTCGAAGTCTATATGGGCCACTACATGCGTGAATGGCTGGCACAGCAGGGCATGGTCACCAGCGGTGAATGCCCGGCGCCAGACACGGTATACGCCTATGCCAACAGCCTGCAACGTACCGTCGCTACCGCCCAGTTCTTTATTAACGGCGCCTTCCCCGGCTGTGACGTCGTCGTCCATCACCAGGAAAAAATGGGCACCATGGACCCTACGTTTAACCCGGTGATCACCGACGACTCTGAAGCATTCCGCGAAAAAGCGGTACAGGCGATGGAGAAAGCGCGACAGTCCGAACAGCTCGACGAGAGCTACAAGCTGCTGTCGCAGATTGCCCGCTATCAGGACTCTCCGTCCTGCAAAGAGAAACAGCAGTGTTCGCTAACCGAAGCAAAAGACAGCTTTAGCGCCAACTACCAAAAAGAGCCAAGCGTGAAAGGGCCGCTGGCGATAGGTAACTCGCTGGTCGATGCATTCACGCTGCAATATTACGAAGGGTTCCCGCTAGACCAGGTAGCCTGGGGTGAAATCAAAACCGACCAGCAGTGGCGTGTGCTTTCACAGCTGAAAAACGGTTATCAGGACAGTCTGTTCACTTCCCCGGAAGTGGCGCGCAACGTCGCGAAACCGCTGGTGAAATATATCGATAATGCGCTGGTCACCGAAGCGGCGAAAACGCCAAAAATCACGGTGCTGGTCGGGCATGACTCAAATATTGCTTCGCTGCTGACGGCGCTCGATTTTAACGCCTACACTCTGCCGGGACAGTACGAACGTACGCCGATTGGCGGGAAAATTGTGTTCCAGCGCTGGCATGATACGAAAGCAAATCGGGAGTTAATGAAGATTGAGTATGTCTATCAGAGCGCCGATCAGCTGCGTAACGCCGATACGCTAACGCTGAAAACGCCTCCGCAGCGCGTCACGTTGTCGCTGAAAGGCTGCCCGGTTGATGCCAACGGCTTCTGCCCGATGGATACCTTCTCGAAGGTGATGAACGACGCGGCGAAATAAAACATAACGTACTACCGTAACCCGGCCGAGCGAAGCGACGCCGGGAATTCCCCGGAGTCGGCGCGATGCGCCTCGTCCGGGCTACGAATTGAATCAGGCAATATTCAGATACTTGTGCGTCTGCATCGACAGACGCCAGTTGCGCGCAATACAGGTTTCAATACACAGGCGGGTGGCGTCATCTTTCTGGCTGATAGGCTGCAGCGCAATGATGCGCGGTTTGTCATCGCTCAGCGTTTCCAGCAGTTCGTCCAGGGCTTCGATATCACGTACGCGGCCTACCGGATGCTTGATTTCATCAGCACGTTCCAGCGCCTGCGACAGCACGTCATAGCCTCCGCGCATATTCACTTTCGGCGACACCGTCACCCAGGTACCCGGTGTGCAGCGCACTTCATGCGTACCGCTGGTTTCAATCTGGCAGCAGTAGCCGTTTTGCTCGAGCAACGCGGTAAGAGACGTTAAATCATGGATGCAGGGCTCACCGCCGGTGATCACCACATGACGCGCGGTCCAACCCTGGCGGCCAATAATCGCCAGCAGGTCTTCGCTGCTCGCCGCACCCCATTTATCACTCTCTTTGGTTTTCGCCAGAATACTGAACAGAGAAACTTCCCGATCGCTAAGCTTTTCCCAGGTATGTTTGGTATCACACCAGGCGCAGCCTACCGGACATCCCTGTAAACGAATAAAAATGGCGGGGACGCCGGTAAAATAACCTTCACCCTGCAGGGTCTGGAACATCTCATTAATCGGGTACTGCATCATCAACTCTTCAGTAGTGGTAAACCGTTATTATTGCATACTTCGCGCCAACTATCCCTCGCACTTCTTGCGCAACCGTCTCAGAGCAACTGACTGGGGCACCTCAGCGCTGTTTTCTGTGATGAGTCAGCGTAAATTTATGAAATTAACAATTCCATTACATCAATATTTTGTCTCGCTTCACCGTTTAGCATGTTGCTACGTCAATCAAATTGGTATGACACATTCGTATGGGTAATATCCCGAGCTGGCTACATATCATACCAATTATAAATTTTGACAAGGAAAATGGATGAACGCGTTTGCTGAAGCCTTGCCGGTGATCTGGGTCGCCCTGGGCGTTGTACTACTACTTATTCTCAATATGAAATTTAAGATCAATGGCATGCTGGCGCTGCTGCTGGCGGCTATTTTTGTCGGAATCTGCGAGGGACTGCCGCTGGAAGCGATCAGCAAGTCGATCGAGGCCGGTGTGGGGAGTACCCTGGGGCATCTGGCGCTGATCATTCTGTTCGGGGCAATCCTCGGCAAGCTGATGGTGGATTCCGGTGCCGCCCAGCGCGTCTCTTCGACGCTGCTCAATAGCTTTGGGCCGAAGAAAGTGCAGTGGGCCATTATGGTTATCGGGCTTATCTTCGGCCTGGCCATGTTCTATGAAGTCGCCTTCCTGATCCTGGCACCGCTGGTTATCAGTATTGCGCGTGAGGCAAAAATCCCGTTCCTGAAGCTCGGCATCACCATGGTAGCCGCAGCAACCACCGCACACAGCCTGTTTCCGCCGCAGCCGGGCCCAACGGCGCTAGTCGCCGCGTTCCACGCCGATATGGGGATGGTTTATATCTATGGGATTATCGTCGCCATCCCAACGGTGATTTGCTCCGGTATTCTGCTGCCAAAGCTGCTGGGCAACCTTGAACGCCCGATTCCACAGCTGCTGGAATCGCAAAAAGTATTCCGCGATGACGAAATGCCGTCGTTCGCCACTAGCCTGCTGGTTCCGCTGATCCCGGCGATTATCATCACCGGCGTTACCGTCATTAAACTGTTTATTCCGGCCTCCGCCAACATCACCTCTTTCCTGAACTTTATCGGCAGCGCGCAGGTCAGCATGCTGATAGCCGTGCTCGTCGCGCTCTACGCTTTTGGCACCGCGCGCGGTAAATCGATGACCGAAGTGATGAGCTCCTACTCCACGGCTATCGAAAAAGTGGCGCTGGTTGTCTTTATCATCGGTGCAGGCGGTGCGTTCAAGCAAATCATCATGGACACCGGCGTGGGTGATTACATCGCTGATATGATGCGTACCTCTTCGGTCTCGCCGTTGATTATGGCGTGGTTTATCACCGTGCTGCTGCGTCTGGCAACCGGCGCGGGCACCGTCTCGGCCATTACCGCTGCGGGCATTGTAGGGCCAATGATTACCACTTTTAATGTTGATCCGGCGCTGATGGTGCTGGCGACCGCCTCGGGGAGCAACACGCTGACCCACGTCAACGATGCCGCCTTCTGGTTATTCAAAGAGTATTTTGGGCTATCGATTAAAGACACCTTTAAAACCTGGGGTCTTTTAGAATTAACTAACTCCGTTGTCGGTTTGTTAATTGTATTATTACTCGATTTGATTATCTAAAAGTCTTTAAGATCTCACTTAATAAATAATCCGTAGCCAAACCGACTACGGATTATTTTATACTGCTTTCAGGAAGCCATTTATGATGTAACAAAAAATGTTTTATTTTACACTTATGAAATAAGTTATTTTTTTACAAAAACCATTAAAAACAAATGGATATATTTAAATATTAAATTTATTGAATCTTTTTAAATATCAAAATGTCCAATCTAATTCGTGCTGACATATAAGCTTAAAATAAGCTTAAGACCACCCTTTATTCCCCCAATCTTTATTTAATCGCCGTTTACTTTTCCGATCCTAAAATCCGCAAACCAACCATGACGAGACAGTATTCATGAATACATTATTAATCACGGGCGTTACCGGTTTTCTGGGCGGGGCGGCACTGGAAGCAATCCTCAATAGCCATAGCGGCGTTAATTTACTGCTTTTAGTTCGCGCGAATAACGCCGAAGCCGCTGTCGCCAGGGTTAAGGAAAATTTACGTAAATTCAATATTGATGAGAAGAAGCTGGCGCAGATTACGTCACAGAATATCCTGCTTGGCGATCTCGCTTCACCGGAGGGTTTCCTCTCTGATGGGCGTCTGGATAGCGTGACCCACGTGCTGAACTGCGCCGCCGTGGCCTCTTTTGGCAGTAACCCGCTTATCTGGAAAGTGAACGTCGAAGGCACACTGCAATTTGCGCAGCGTATGGCACGGGTAGAAGGGTTACAGCGCTTCCTGCACGTCGGTACGGCGATGTCATGCTCGCCAGAGCCGGATTCTCTGGTTGCTGAAAGCGCTGAGTTCCGCGAGCGTGCAGAGCATCTGGTGGAGTACACGCACTCCAAATCCACCATCGAACAGCTGATGCAGAAACAGTGCCCGACGTTGCCGCTGGTGATTGCCCGCCCTTCGATCGTCGTGGGCCATACCCATCACGGCTGCCAGCCTTCCAGCAGTATTTTCTGGGTCTTCAGCATGGGGCTAATGCTGCAAAAATTCATGTGTTCTATGGAAGACCGTATTGATGTGATTCCGGTGGACTACTGTGCCAGCGCCCTGCTTATGCTGCTGACGGCGCCGGTCGCTCAGGGGGAAGTTGTGCATATTTCAGCGGGCGAAGAGAACAGCGTTCGCTTTGCCGATATCGACAAGGCGATGGCTTCCGCGCTTGAGCAAGCGCCGGTGGGCGATAAGTACGCTCAGGTCAGCTATGAAACGCTGGTTAAAATGCGTCGCGAGCTGAAAACCATTTTTGGCCCGTGCAACGAACGCCTGATGCTGAAGGCCATGCGCCTGTACGGTGCCTTCGCCACGCTGAACGTACGTTTTAGTAACGACAAGCTGCTGAGTATGGGGATGCCAAAACCGCCCCGCTTCACCGACTACATTGACCGCTGCGTGCAGACCACTCGCGGCCTGACCATCCCACAGCAAATGGCGGTCGATTTTAAGTAAAAAAAATGCCAGCCCGAGGGCTGGCATTTTTATATCAGAGAAAGTCGGGCTTATGCCTGACCTTTGATCTCTTTACGACCGTTGTACGGTGCTTGTTCACCCAGAGCTTCTTCGATACGAATCAGCTGGTTGTACTTAGCAACGCGGTCAGAACGGCTCATAGAACCAGTTTTGATCTGGCCAGCAGCGGTACCAACAGCCAGGTCAGCGATGGTAGCGTCTTCAGTTTCGCCAGAACGGTGAGAGATGACAGCGGTGTAGCCAGCGTCTTTCGCCATTTTGATCGCAGCCAGAGTTTCGGT
>NZ_CABTJS010000135.1:0-3841 GCF_902485085.1 uncultured Kluyvera sp. | reverse complement strand
TGGCTCGAAAGCAAAGCGGCAATCATCAAATCACATGATTCTGGCACAATATTCGTAACCAATAAGCGCATACCCTGAATCACTTAAAAGTGTAACTCTCAGGGTGTGAATGACTATATATGGCACGCAGCGGACATTGCTGGCTGAGTTGAGGGTCCGCTGTGAGCGAAAAGCGGACATTGAATGTCTCAATACATGCTTCGTCAGGAGCCTTCAAGCGGCTAGAATAAGGTTGTTTTTACGTTTCATGGAACATTCATGCGCGAAGATTTCAATGATTATCTAGCGTTCCTGGCAGTCGCGCAGGAGCGGAGTTTTACCAAGGCGGCTGCTAGGCTGAATATTTCTCAGTCAACCCTATCTCATATCATAAGAAGGCTTGAGGAAAGGCTGGGGATGCGGCTGCTGATGCGCACCACCCGGAAGGTGGCACTAACGGAGATTGGCGAAAAGCTTATGGCCGCGCTTGAGCCTCGCCTTGACGCGATTGAAACAGACATATCTGCACTGCTTCGTTTTCGCGACACGCCGGCTGGGACGGTGAGGCTCACAGTTTCAGATCATATGCTTCATGAATATATCTGGCCGGCTCTGGCCCCGGTGCTAAAAAATTACCCGGACATTCAGGTCGAGCTGTCTCAGGAAAACGGCTTCATAGATATTGTTGAAGGTCGCTTTGACGCCGGCGTACGCCTGGGTGATGACGTTGTCAAAGATATGATCGCTGTAAGGATTGGTGCCGACTGGCAGCCGGCTGTCATCGGCTCTGCAGACTATCTGGAAAAAGCGGGAACGCCTTCTCACCCGTCTGAACTTGCGCGCCACAGCTGTATTAATATCAGGCATTCAGGGGCCGGACAGCTATATGCATGGGAGTTTGAAAGAGGGGAAGAAACACTCAATATGAAGGTGCAGGGCCAGCTGATTTACACCAGCGTCTATCCCATGCTTGCCTCTGTTGAAGCCGGGTATGGTCTGGCATATGTTCCGGATAATCTGGCCGAGCAGGGTATAAAGCAGGGTCGCTGGGTGAGAATACTCAAAGAGTGGAGTCCTGTATTTAAGGGCTACCACCTCTATTACCCCAGCCGGCGACAGATGTCACCGGCTCTGAGGGTGATTATTGATGCCTTACGCTACCGTTCTGCAGGGCAGACTGTATAAGCTGGCGTCATTTTTGTGAGAATGAACGCCGCCCCGGCAATACAGCGATAACCGCAGAAGCTATCAGTAGCGCGGTGGCCAGCATGAAGGTGCTGACCCAGCCCTGATGGTCGAACAGTTCGCCGCCCGTAAACGCCCCTATCGTTATTGCAAACTGAATGAGTGCAACCGTTAATGCCCCGCCGGCTTCGAGTTCGTCAGGAATTATCCGCGTCATCCAGGTATTCCAGACCACAGGGATGGGGGTGACGAGGATGCCCCAGACCAGCAGGAGTGCCCCTGTCGCAGCGGGAATATGCCCCAGCGCGGTCAGCAGGCCGGCGACAATGGCCTGACCTGCCGGCAAGCCGGTAAGCGCAGGCAGCAGATTCCCCCTGACAAAGAATCCTGAAATAAGCGTGCCCGTCAGTCCTGCCACGCCCACGCCCAGCAGGAAAAGGGAAATCATGTTTATTCCCAGCCCGGTCACGCCCTCAAGGAACGGTCGCAGATAGGTGGAAAGTGAAAACTGGCCCATAAAGGCAAGCGTCACGGCAATCATGCCCAGCGCAAATGTCCGGCTGCGCAACAGCGAGGCTATTTGTACTATGCCGGTATCACGCTGCTGCGGCAGCTTCGGAATAACAACCATCTGCCATATCAGGCATATCACTCCCGCAGGCACTACCGTAAAAAATGCGCCGCGCCAGCCGATCAGGCTGCCCAGAAAGCTTCCAAGCGGGGGAGCCACCACAAACGCCAGCGCTGTTCCTCCCTGAAGAATAGCAATAGCCTTGGGAACACTAACGGGGCGAACGATCCGTACCAGAATTGCCGTCGATAAAGACCAGAAACCGCCGATTGAAATGCCGATCAGCGCCCGACCGAACATGAACATGCCATAACCGTGAGCGGACGTTACGATTAGTCCGGACAACACCATCACCAGTGTGTAAAAAATAATTGCCGTACGCCGGTCAAACCGGGCAAGCAAGGTATTACCAAAAAGGCTCGTGATCACTGCAAACAGGCCGGAAAAGGCAATGGCCTGACCGGCCTGGCCTTCGGTGACAGACAAGTCCTTCGCAATTGGTGTAAGCAGGCTGACTGGCATAAATTCTGATGAAACCAGGACGAAGCACAACAGTGCCATGCTGATTACCGCGCTCCAGACGGACGTTATTTCAGGCGCACCGAAGCCGCCCGTGTTCTGAGTTATATTCATAAGTGTTTTCTGAAGATGATGGTGAACAGTAACCACAGGTTTACAACCTGCGATCAGATAAAAAGGGTTATGGCGGATCAGCCATATGCAGTTGACCCGCCGTGGCAAGGGTTAAATGAGAATCAGCACAGTATTCAGAGTGATGGTGACTCTACCTGCCCCTGGGCAATCAGCACCTGCACGGATTCATGTATGGCTTCAAGACTGCTGTAGCGGGGCTGGTAACCCAACCTGACGCGCGCTTTTTCAATGGAGTGCGAGGAGCTTCTCACCACGTGGCCCCTGGAGTTTTCAGCAAACTCAGGCTCAAGCCCGGCAAGCCACTCATCAAAAGGCTGGAACTTCAGGGACGGCTCTTTGCCAAACCAGCGGAAAACAGCTTCTGCATAACCTCTCAGCGTGATGGCCTGATCAGACACGGCATTGAAGATTTCACCTACTGAAGCAGAACGGTTTTCAATGGCTTTAATAATAAGCTGAGCGACATCCACTGCGTGAACGTGATGTAACGTTTCACTTCCAAGGTTAGGCAGTGCAAGCGTTTCGCCGCGAGCAATGCGCGAATAAACTTCAGGGTTAGAGTTACCTTGTGGAGTAGTCGGCACCCATCCCTCGCCGACGATGTGCCCCGGACGGAAGCACGTTGCCGGGAAGCCGGAAAGCCGAGCTTCGCGCATCAGCCATGCTTCACTGTCCGCTTTACCCTGCCCATAGGCGTCGATTGGGCTTACAGGGTCGGTTTCTAAAGAAGGTACTGACACATAACGGCCATAAACCCAAATAGAGCTGCAGAAAAGGTAATGCTCAATTTTTCCTTTCAGGGCTTCAACAACCTGACGCGTACTGTTCAAATCAAAGGCGATCATGTCGATAACGATATCGGGGCTCAAATCAGCAATCTTCTGACCGAACGTGCCTTTTTCTTCTTCCTTCACCCGATCCAGAGAGACGTTTTCGATTGCGGCCCAGGCGTAATGCGGGCGGTAAGGCTTTGCTGAGCCACGGCTGACGTTAACTACCTGATGGCCCAGCTCAACCAGCATTGGCACGAGATAGGTTCCGACGTGGCCGCTGCCACCAATCACAACGATACGAGACATAACTTTCTCCTTTATGAGTTCCCGGCACGGCTGTAAAAGCCGGCTCCTGCAGAAAACGGTTTTATCAGAAAGGCACAGACTGAATGCTCATTTCACTGAAAGTGACAAGTCTAAAGCGTGCAGGCACTTTTTACTTTGACTAAATACCGAATGCATTTATGGCGAAATCGTAATAATAAGGAGTCATTAATTAGATAATGAAAGAATAAATCCTTAGCCTCATGCTGATGTATCAGAGAAGAAATGTCTGGTTCTGGCTGTGAGTTCAACCGATGGATGCAACACATTGATTGAACCGCTCTGCGGGTGATTCATAGTCTAGCGTTTTTCTCGGCCTCTCGTTGAGCTGTCTGGCAACACTGTTTAGTCTTTG
>NZ_CABTJS010000134.1:0-1904 GCF_902485085.1 uncultured Kluyvera sp. | reverse complement strand
TGCAGCATACGCATCTTCGCCATGGAGGTGTACTGCGCTTTGGTCAGCGGGTACATGATGCCACGAACGATAAAGGTGATAACGATGATGGAGAAGCCCCAGTTACCCAGGAAGCTATGAATCCATTTCAGCAGTTTGAACAGCGGCTGAGAGATGAACCACAGCCAGCCGTAGTCAACGGTCAGATCCAGGTGCGGCGCAACGGCAGCCATTTTGTCCTGAATTGCTGGGCCGACCCACAGGGTGCTCTGCAGTTTATCTGCCTGGCCTGGCTGTACCAGAACCGGCTGAGATTTGTAGCCGATAGCCACTACGCCGTTACCGAGGTTAGCGGTGTAGAAGTTATTGGTACCGTTGTTCTGCGGAACCCATGCAGTAGTGAAGTACTGCTGCAGCATGGCAACCCAACCGTTTTTGGTGTTGGTGTTCAGGTTCTCGTTATCAACGATGGTATCGAATTTATATTTTTCGTATTTCGAGTCAGACGTTGAGTACGCTGCACCACGGAAGGTGTGCATGGTAGACAGCCCGCCAGACTGCGTATTACGGTCAGACGGCAGGTTAGCCGTCTGCTTCAGCTGACCGAAGGTAGACACTTCCAGCGGTTTCTCGCCGGCGTTCTTCACGTCATAGCTCACGTTCACCGCATAATCACCGCGTTTAAGGGTGAAGGTTTTGGTGAAGACGTTGCCTGCTTTATCGGTATAGGTCAGTGGAATGACGATTTCATTCTGGCCATCGGCCATCACAAACGCATCTTTATCGACGTTATACAGCGGACGCGGGCCGTTAGCCGGGTTATCCGGGCCATCACGACCGGTTAAGCCGCTCTGTGCCTGATAGACAAACTGTGGGGTGGTTTCCAGTAACTGGAACGGTTCGTCAGATTTCAGCGCTTTCGGGTAAGCCGGAAGCAGCGCTTGCTCAATATCACCACCGCGAGTGTTGATAGTCAGCTCAAGCACATCAGTTTTAACCGTAATCAGTTTCCCTTGGCCACTGGCCGGTACGCCCTGGTCTGCGGCGCTACCCGCTGCTGTGGTCGTAGTCTGCGTGGTCTGCTGCTGGGTCTGAGGATTGTGGTCCTGTTCCCAAGCTTGCCAGATCATGAAAGACACGAACAACAAAGCGATGATAAGAAGATTGCGTTGCGAATCCATCGTTAGTGTTCTCTGGTATCAAATGGTCCAGGCGGGACGGGGTCGTCACCACCAGGGTGTAAAGGGTGGCATTTTAATACGCGTTTCACTGTCAACCAACTGCCTTTTATCACTCCAAACCTGCGCAATGCCTCAATTCCGTATTGAGAACAGGTTGGCGTGAAACGACAATGCGGCCCGAGTAGCGGACTAATCAGGCGCTGATAGACCCGAATAAGGCCTATCAGGACCCGCGAGCCAGGCGACAATGGCGGCGCCATAATTTTTCCAACGCTTCCGAGAGAGCACGGTTATCGAGGTCGGCAACCCCTCTTTTCGCCACCACCACGAAATCCATTGGCGGGAGTTCATGTTGACGCAAACGAAAACTTTCACGCGTCAGACGTTTAATCCGATTGCGTTCATGTGCGCGTTTCACGTTTTTCTTGGCGACGGTGAGACCGATGCGGGGATGCCCCAGCGAATTCAGGCGGCCGAGGATGGTGATTTGCGGCGTGCCAGCCCGTTGTGGCTGCTGGAAGACGAATGTGAAATGAGTGGGAGTTAACAAACGTAACTCCCTGGGAAATGCTAGCTTAACCACTCGAGGGGTTAGCTTTATTACTTAGAAACGGTCAGACGAGAACGGCCTTTAGCACGACGACGTGCCAGAACCTGACGACCATTTTTAGTAGCCATACGAGCACGGAAGCCGTGAGAACGGTTGCGCTTCAGTACAGACGGTTGAAAAGTGCGTTTCATGGC
>NZ_CABTJS010000133.1:0-1801 GCF_902485085.1 uncultured Kluyvera sp. | reverse complement strand
TGGGTGGTGAAGAACTGACTGAAGAAGAGATCAAAAAAGCTCTGCGTCAGCGCGTTCTGAACAACGAAATCATCCTGGTAACCTGTGGTTCTGCGTTCAAGAACAAAGGTGTTCAGGCGATGCTGGATGCGGTAGTTGACTACCTGCCATCCCCAGTTGACGTTCCTGCGATCAACGGCATCCTGGACGACGGTAAAGATACCCCGGCTGAGCGTCACGCAAGCGACGAAGAGCCATTCTCTGCACTGGCGTTCAAAATTGCTACCGACCCATTCGTGGGTAACCTGACCTTCTTCCGCGTTTACTCTGGTGTGGTTAACTCCGGTGACACCATCCTGAACTCCGTGAAAGCGGCGCGTGAGCGTTTTGGCCGTATCGTACAGATGCACGCTAACAAACGTGAAGAGATCAAAGAAGTTCGTGCGGGCGACATCGCTGCAGCTATCGGTCTGAAAGACGTGACCACTGGTGACACCCTGTGTGACCCGGATCACCCGATCATTCTGGAGCGTATGGAATTCCCAGAGCCGGTAATCTCCATCGCAGTTGAACCAAAAACCAAAGCTGACCAGGAAAAAATGGGTCTGGCTCTGGGCCGTCTGGCGAAAGAAGACCCATCATTCCGCGTATGGACTGATGAAGAATCTAACCAGACCATCATCGCTGGTATGGGTGAACTGCACCTGGACATCATCGTTGACCGTATGAAGCGTGAATTCAACGTTGAAGCGAACGTGGGTAAACCTCAGGTTGCTTACCGCGAAGCGATTCGCGCGAAAGTTACCGACATTGAAGGTAAACACGCTAAGCAGTCTGGTGGTCGCGGTCAGTACGGTCACGTTGTGATCGACATGTACCCACTGGAGCCGGGCTCTAACCCGAAAGGTTACGAGTTCATCAACGACATCAAAGGTGGTGTAATTCCTGGCGAATACATCCCAGCCGTTGATAAAGGCATCCAGGAACAGCTGAAAGCGGGCCCTCTGGCTGGCTATCCGGTTGTTGACATGGGTGTTCGTCTGCACTTCGGTTCTTACCACGACGTTGACTCCTCTGAACTGGCGTTTAAACTGGCTGCGTCTATTGCCTTTAAAGAAGGCTTTAAGAAAGCAAAACCAGTTCTGCTTGAGCCAATCATGAAGGTTGAAGTAGAAACTCCTGAAGAGAACACCGGTGACGTTATCGGTGACTTGAGCCGTCGTCGCGGTATGCTGCGTGGTCAGGAATCCGAAGTAACTGGCGTTAAGATCCACGCTGAAGTTCCGCTGTCTGAAATGTTCGGATATGCAACTCAGCTGCGTTCTCTGACCAAAGGTCGTGCATCATACACCATGGAATTCCTGAAGTATGATGATGCGCCTAACAACGTTGCTCAGGCCGTTATTGAAGCCCGTGGTAAGTAATCCACAGGATTAAAACCTAAGTCCCGTGCTCTCTCCGAAGGGGAGAGCACTATAGTAAGGAATATAGCCGTGTCTAAAGAAAAATTTGAACGTACAAAACCGCACGTCAACGTTGGTACTATCGGCCACGTTGACCATGGTAAAACTACCCTGACTGCTGCCATCACTACCGTTCTGGCTAAAACCTACGGTGGTTCCGCTCGCGCATTCGACCAGATCGATAACGCGCCGGAAGAAAAAGCTCGTGGTATCACCATCAACACCTCTCACGTTGAATATGACACCCCGACTCGCCACTACGCGCACGTAGACTGCCCGGGCCACGCCGACTATGTTAAAAACATGATCACCGGTGCTGCGCAGATGGACGGCGCGATCCTGGTTGTTGCTGCGACTGA